>JBKCFX010000146.1:0-8814 GCA_046303595.1 Bacteroidia bacterium | reverse complement strand
TAAATTGGCAATTATAATAAGCATTTGTGCCTTGTTTTTGATGAATTTCTGGGACAATTACTTGATAAAATGGTTGAAATTCCTCCGTTTTGTTCCAGGGGCATTAATGGCTGTTGGGATTGGAATTGCAATAAATGCATTGGCTCCGGAAACCATTCAACTTCAGCAAGAACACTTGGTTTCGTTGCCAACCAATATCCTCAAAGGTTCCATTAGCGATATTTTCGTTTTTCCCAATTTCGATGCATTGAACCAACCGGCAGTCTATAAGGTTGCTTTAACCATTGCCATTATTGCCAGTATCGAAAGTTTGTTAAGTGTTGAAGCTACAGACCAACTCGATCCAAGCCACTACATCACTCCTACAAACCGCGAACTTATGGCTCAAGGTTCTGGCAATATTGTATCGGGTTTGTTGGGCGGTATTCCGGTAACAGCTGTAATTGTGCGCAGCAGTGCCAATATTCTTGCAGGCGCACAAACACGAATCTCGGCCATTGTGCATGCGGTTTTATTGGTAATAACAGTAGTGTTTATTCCTAGTATTTTAAACCTAATTCCGTTATCGGCCCTTGCAGCAATTCTGCTCACAGTAGGTTATAAACTAACCAAGCCCGAAATATTTAGTCAAACATTTAAGAAAGGCTACGATCAATTCATCCCTTTTATAATTACCATTGGCGCCATTGTATTTACTGATTTATTGCGAGGTATTGGTATCGGGTTGATTTTTGCATTGTTCTACATACTGCGGTCTAATATTCGCCGTTCGGTTTATCTGGTAAATGATGGCAAGAATTATCTGGTTCGTTTAAACCATAATGTTTCATTTATCAATAAAGATGTTTTACGCAGCAGCCTTTACTCAATCCCCGAAAAAAGCCACGTAATCATTGATGGTACAGCGGCATCGTTTGTTGATGCTGACATTATAGATACTATTGAAACTTTCCAGAAAGCTGCGAAATTAAAACACATCGACGTTGAAATTAAACGCTCTGAAAGCAGCAGTCATCCATTTTTTAGAAAATAACTATGAATGCCATTGAAAAAATAATGCTGGAAAACAAGGCTTGGGCCTCAGCAAAACTCCATTCAGACCCAAACTATTTCGAACGCCAAGTGAGGGAACAAAATCCTAACTTTTTCTGGATTGGTTGTTCAGATTCGCGCGTACCTGCCAACGAAGTTACCAATACCGAACCCGGTGAAATTTTCGTACACCGCAATGTGGCAAACCTTGTTGTAAATACCGATTTAAACATGCTCAGCGTGTTGCAATATGCTGTTGAAGTGTTAAAAGTTAAAGACATTATCGTGTGCGGCCATTATGGCTGTGGTGGAGTGAAGGCTGCACTGCACAACCAATCGTTTGGTATGCTCAACAAATGGTTACGCAACATAAAGGATGTGTACCGCATTCACCGCGATGAAATTAACGCCATTGCAAATGAAGATAAAAGAGTGGATGCGCTGGTGGAATTAAATGTAAAGGAACAGGTATTAAATCTGGCTAAAACATCCATTATTCAACGCGCATGGCTCAACCATCAGCGTCCTGCTATTCACGGCTGGGTGTACGACATTAAAGATGGAATTTTGCGCGATTTAATTCGCGTCGACCACACCTATCAACTCGATCCCATTTACCGCTACGACGAAAACGAACTGCGTTAATTTGCCCATCGCATAAATTTTTGTGCGAAATTGCAACCGCTGTAGCATACTGTGTGTGCAGCCAATTTATTATGGAAGATAAACGCAAACGACTTGAATCTATGCAGGCCGAAGCCCTTTTGGGAGGCGGCGAAAAACGCATCGAAGCCCAACATAAAAAAGGAAAACTCACCGCCCGAGAGCGCATTCATCTCTTACTCGACGAAGATACGTTCGAAGAAATTGGTCAACTGGTAACGCACCGAAGCAGCAATTTCGGACTCGATAAGCAGAAATTTTACGGCGACGGCGTAGTAACCGGATACGGAACGGTAAACGGGCGTTTGGTATATGTTTTCGCACAGGATTTTACTGTGTTCGGTGGCTCACTCGCCGAAGCGCATGCCACTAAAATTTGCCGCATCATGGATTTGGCTATGCAAAATGGCGCTCCTGTAATTGGACTAAACGACTCGGGAGGTGCGCGCATACAGGAAGGTGTGGTTTCGTTGGGCGGCTATGCCGATATTTTCTACCGCAATACATTGGCTTCGGGCGTTATTCCTCAAATCTCGGCCATTATGGGTCCATGCGCCGGTGGAGCCGTTTATTCTCCGGCCATAACCGATTTTATTTTCATGGTCGAGAATACCTCCTACATGTTTGTTACAGGCCCCAATGTGGTAAAAACCGTTACACACGAAGAAGTAAGTTCGGAGGAACTCGGCGGTGCATCGGCACACAGCGTAAAATCGGGCGTTACGCATTTTTCGTCTGTTAATGGCGTAGCCTGTATTCAGGAGATTAAACAACTGCTTAGTTATATCCCGCAAAACTGCGAGGAAGAAGCGCCACGTTTACCTTACGAAGCCGGCAATGAAACACGTACGAAACTTGGTACTATTATTCCCGAAAACCCCAATCAGCCTTACGATATCCGTGAGGTAATTGAAGAAGTTATCGACGCAGATAGTTTCTTTGAAGTACATAAAAACTTTGCCGAGAACATCGTGGTAGGTTTTGCCCGTTTAGCCGGACGAAGCATTGGCATTGTGGCCAACCAGCCTGCTTATTTGGCCGGAGTGCTTGATATTAAATCGTCGCAAAAGGCAGCTCGCTTTGTGCGTTTCTGCGATTGTTTCAATGTTCCCTTATTGGTTTTTGAAGATGTTCCGGGCTTTTTACCGGGCACCGACCAGGAGTGGAACGCCATTATTACCAACGGAGCCAAACTACTTTACGCCTTCTGCGAAGCCACCGTGCCGCGTGTTACGGTAATTACGCGCAAGGCATACGGCGGGGCGTACGATGTAATGAACTCCAAGCACATCGGTGCCGACATGAATTACGCTTGGCCCAGCGCCGAAATTGCCGTTATGGGCGCAAAAGGAGCTGCCGAAATTATCTTCAAGAAAGAAATCGAAGAAGCTCCCGACCCTGCTGCAAAATGGGCCGAGAAAGAAAAAGAATATGCCGATCTATTTGCAAATCCATACTCCGCTGCCGAACGCGGTTATATAGATGAAGTGATTCGGCCTGAGGATACCCGCGAAAAGCTCATCAAAGCATTTAAAATGCTCGAGAATAAAGTGGCCAACCTTCCCAAAAAGAAACACGGAAATATTCCGTTGTAATCGTTCAATGGTGAAAAGAACGCTCGCAATCGGATTTTGCATTCTCTTTGCCTGTGTGGAATTGTTTGCGCAGGTTAGGGTTAGCGGAATCGTAAAAGATGCCGAAACCGGTCGCGGATTGGCCCATGCATTTGTAATTAACCACCGCACGCAGAACGGCGTGTTCTGCGACAATAGCGGTAAATTCAACATCGAAACCAAAGCCAACGACAGCTTACTGATTTCGCTTACCGGCTACCAGTTTACAAAAGTTATATTGAGTGATTCGGCGGCAAAACCGATTTATTATGTGGAAGTTACGTTGCGCGTTAAACCCATTGCATTGCGCCCTTTTGTGGTGAAGGCACCCAAAACCTTCGAACAAATCATCACCGAACTGGCCAAAGCCGAGCAGTTAAAACCCGAAGCCACGCCGCTGGTAAATGCCGTTGAAAGTCCGATTACGTTTCTCTACGACCAGTTTTCGAAAGAAGGAAAAGCCCGCAAGAAAATTGCCGAACTCCGCGCCGAAGATGCCAAAATGGAATTGCTTCGCGAGTTGTTTACGCGCTATATGGTGGCAAAGATTATCGATACCGACGAGAACGAACTCGACGATTTTATACGTTTCTCGGGACTAAAAAACCAATACACCACATTCGATACCGAATATGAATTGGTCTCGTATGTAAAACAACGTTGGGCCGATTACAAAGAATATCGGGGAATAGGCGAATAATCGAACACGATTAAACAAATCTGCACACCACCTTGGATTTATTCATAGCTCACTGGAATGGATGAATAAAGTACCCAATCAACGCGTTTAGCTCCATTATTTCTAAGAGTACAACGTTTCCTTTAGACACTGCAAAGGTTCGGTATAGTCGGAGCGATAATCTTCATCAACCTTATGAATTAACACCTCTAATTTCTGCATACACCGAAATACTATTTTCTGAATAGCTTGGTATTTAAGTTCGTGAAGCAAATTGCCCTGAAATTTTTGTAGAAAATAAATCAGCAGTTCCACCTCGCCACGCGCACTTCCCGTAAATCGCTGATATTTGGCGATAAGGCGCAATGCTTTCCGCAGACGTTTGGCAAAAGCCCAGGCCGAATGATACGAAGCCTCAAAGGGCTCATCGAGCAGGGGCTTCATTTTTTCAGCATAGTAAAGCGGGTCCTCGGCATCAAGCAGCAAATACGCTAACAATTCTTTGTTTTCCTTTTTATGGCGCGCCAAACGAGTGCAGATGTTTATCAATTCACTCCGTTCGAGAGAACTCAATTCCTTTTTTAGTGATGCCAGCGATTCCATTTCAGTTCTCTTTTGGTGTTTGTTCCGAATTCCCTGTTTTAGGCAATCGTGCTGCCTTTTTCAAAGCTTCACGCAGCAGGTATTCGATTTGCCCGTTGGTACTTCTGAATTCATCTGCGGCCCATTGCTCAACCGCTTTCAGCATTTGTACGTCGATGCGCAGGATAAACGATTTCTTCGTACTGCTCATTGAACCAAATTTGCCGATTGAATTTTCTCAACAACACGTTCCATCTTTTCCTTCTGTAATGTTCCGATAAGCAATTTTCGTCCATTTTTTAATTCGAGCTGCAAACCAATATCGCCGGCAATGTTGATGGCTCTATTTTTTCGTGTGCCTTTTATCCCCCAACCCCAGTATTCGCCAAGTGGGTCGTACTTTCGAACTTGCGCATTGTTAATCTCATCCCACGCAATAAAGCGAGTTTTTAGATGAAAGGGAAAGAGTCGATAGCTTATTCCATGTTCATCCAGTTTTGTTTCGAGACGACTGGTAAAAAGGAATGTAAAAACAAGGGCTTCAATAAAAATTAGGAGTGCAACATTTTCAAACGAACCACTTCCTTCCTTAACCGCTTTAGATACTTCAATAATTATGGGAGGAACCATCCCCACAATTCCAACCCAGATTAGGCTGTTTTTATGAAAAGGCTGCTTCTCTTCGAAATGAATCATTGGAATTAATTGTGAAGTGTTCCTGCATTTATAACGGGACTGGCAGAACGTTCTGAACAAAGCACAACCATTAAATTACTCACCATAGCTGCCTTGCGTTCCTCATCGAGTTGAATGAGCTGTTTGTGCGATAATTTCTCGAGTGCCAGTTCCACCATGCCCACAGCCCCTTCCACAATTTTAGTACGTGCCGCAACAACTGCGGTAGCTTGCTGCCTTTGTAGCATGGCCTGAGCGATTTCGGGCGAATAGGCAAGATTTGAAATGCGCGCTTCAACGATTGCAATGCCCGCAATTTTGCAGCGTTCGGTTAACTCGGCTTCCAACTGATGATTGATTTCATCGCCGCCTGAGCGCAAACTCAATTCGGTATGTTCATCATCAAAACTATCGTAGGGATACATGCCCGCCAGTTTACGGATGGCCGACTCGCTCTGCATTTTAACAAACACCTCGTAATTATCGACCTCAAATGCCGCGCTGTAAGTATCTTCAACACGCCAAACCAGCACCACACCAATTAAAACAGGATTGCCCAGCTTATCATTCACTTTGATGGGCTGACTTTCGATATTACGGGCACGAAGCGAGATTTTTTTCTTCAAATAAAAGGGGTTCACCCAATAAAATCCGTTTTTACGCAGTGTTCCTTTGTACGAACCAAAAAGGACCAACACTACCGATTCGTTGGGATTGACAATGGTAAATCCGGGCAATAAAAGCAGAGCAAGAACAGCCAATACCGCTCCGCAAGCCGGAATCAACATACTGAAACAAACCACCGAACCTGCAAGAGTCGCAAGTAATCCCACCAGTAACAATGCTCCCGGTTGACCTGAATAATTTTTCTCGTTCATGATATTAAAATGATATCGCAAAGATATGTTTAAGCTATATGCAATTCCAAATTTATTTTCACAATTTGGGCAGCCAATTGAATTTGTATCTTGGCCGAAAAAATAGGATGTCGCTTTATTTCCACGGAAATGCCCCTCTGAAATTTCAGCACCAGTATTTGGTTACGCTGAACTACATCATTCCATACCTCGAAGCGAAAAAAGTATTTCGAGAAGGGATGCGGGTTTTGGAAATTGGCTGCGGCGAGGGCGGTGTGCTGAAAGCGTTCATTGAACGAAACTGCATTTGCACGGGAATGGACCTTTCAGAATCGAAGGTAGAGAATGGTAAAAAGTTGCTCTCGGAAGAAATCGCCGCCGGGAAAATGGAGTTGTTTGCTGCCGATATTTACGACCAGAAGGTGATGGATGCCTTTAGGGGCAAGTTCGATTTAATTGTATTGAAAGACACCATCGAGCATATTCCCGATCAGGAGCGGGTTATGAAACAATTGCCTGTTTATTTAAAAGAAGGAGGCGTTTTCTTTTTTGCCTTCCCGCCCTGGTGTATGCCTTTTGGAGGACATCAACAAACTGCCAAAGGTAAAATGGGTAAAATGCCTTGGATGCATTTGTTGCCGAGAGGCATGTATAAATCTTGGTTGAAATTCACCGGACAAACACCTGCTTCGATTGAGGCTTTGCTTGAGATTCACGACACGCAGATTTCCATTAATCGTTTTGAAAGCATCTGCAAAAAAACCGGTTATGCGATTGCTGACCGCCGGCTTTATTTACTCAATCCGATTTACCGGTACAAGTTTGGTCGAACTCCGCGTGTTCAGTTCTCAATTATTGCCGGCCTTCCGGTTTTGCGCGACTTTGTAACAACCGGTGTGTACTATATTTTAAAGCGAGCCTAGCGCGTTAGATAGCGAATCAAAAGCACGATTACCGCAAAGAGAAACATAAAAATACTAATGCGGTTCATACCATTCATAAAACGCACAGAGGTATTTCGCTTGTTCTTGTCGTGGCGAAATAAGGTTCGAATATCGAGGTAATATAGAATTTTGCGCAGTATCATGTTTGACTTTTTAACGTAACAACCTATAGCCGATATAGTTTAGGCACCCACCAGACTCCTCAAATCATCTATAGCCTCTTTTGTTTGAAAGAAATGTGCAGAAACGAGTCCATCCACATGAGCCTCTGTGCGAAGCCGCGCAAAGTCTGATGCGTCTGTAAAACCGGTTGATGCCAAGAGTGGTAAATTGGTGTGTTGCCTAATAGTATTAAAAATTCCCATGACCAATTCTTTATCTCCACGATTAATTGCCGAAACTAGGACTTCGCGTGCGCCGCGCAATTCAATTACCTTAATCCAGTTCAGCAAATCTATTTCAGTGCGCGATTTCCCACCGCCGAGATAAACCTTCCAGGAGCCAAATGTTAGTCGCGTATCGACAGCAACCAATAACGAATCTGTGCCAAATGCATCCGTAACTTTACCTATTAACTCCGGATTGCGTACTGCGGCAGAATTTACGTAGACCCGCTGCGCACCCCATTTAATGAGCTCCTCGACATCTTTCACAGTATTTATTCCACCGCCGAAAACAAATGGAATTGTCAAATTCTTCCCCAAATCTTTTATAAAGCGAGGCAAATTTCTTCTCCTATCGGAAATGGCGGTAACATCCATAACTATTACCTCATCGGCACCATAACTCTGATATTCAAGAGCCTGTGCCATACCTTGTATGTAATCTTTAACATGCTTAGAATCTGCAGTGGTAGCCTGCCCATCAGCAACATAAATTGTAGGAATTATACGAAATGGCTTAGGTTCATTCATAATGGCATACAAAACTACATAAATTCCTATACCGCCGTGTAATACGAACAACATCTGCATATGAATCTAATGCAATTCATCCTACATTCGCGAAATTAATGTATGAAACATGAAATCAAATTCTAAACACCCGAAAGGCTTACCATATTTATTTTTTACCGAAATGTGGGAACGTTTCGGTTATTACCTTATGCTGGGCATTTTTGTTTTGTATATGATTGATGTCGAGAAAGGAGGATTGGCCATTGCAGATAAAGCATCATACGATATTTTCGGAACCTTCATTGCCATTACTTACCTCACACCTTTCCTTGGCGGTTTTCTGGCCGATCAAAAACTGGGATACATAAAAAGTGTTTACATCGGTGGGGTGCTAATGGGTTTGGGATATATCGGACTTGGAATTCCCGGTCTGGCTGCGTTTGGTATTGAGCTAAGTAACTCGTTTGTGATGACAACCTTCTGGCTTTCGATGCTTCTTATCGTTGTCGGGAATGGCTTCTTTAAACCGAGTATCTCCACGCTTCTTGGTAATTTATACTCAAGCGAGGAATACAAAGAAAAAAAAGATTGGGGCTACAACTTGTTCTACATGGGCATCAACATAGGCGCGCTGCTCGGTCCCATTTTCGCGGCGTTTATGCGGAATAAATACAACTGGTCGGCATCGTTTTTAACGGCCGGAATTGGCATGTTTGTCGGCTTGGTTGTTTTTTCCATTGGCTTGAAACACGTTCGCGCCGGTGAACGAAACACTGCAGATTCGGGTTCATCGAAAGATAGCAGTCTGGCGCAGGTTCTGAGTTATGTTTTTCTTCCGGCCATTGCAGCCGGAGTGATTGGTTGGTTTCTGCC
>JBKCFX010000145.1:0-2305 GCA_046303595.1 Bacteroidia bacterium | reverse complement strand
GGTTTATCAACGCGCTCTTGCCATGCAGTCTGCATGTGAAAAAAATCCCGGAACCATGGCTGCCGTATTGGGATTGGCTGATGATGTTGTGGAGCAAGTATGTTCTGAAATTGACCCGGAAATTGTAGTCGCGGCAAATTATAATTGTCCCGGACAACTTGTAATTTCTGGAAGTTTAACAGGTATTGAACAAGCCTGTGAACGCATGAAAGCAGCAGGTGCCAAACGCGCACTTCCTTTGCAGGTTGGTGGAGCATTTCATTCTCCATTGATGGAATCTGCACGCCGCGAATTGCAAGATGCTATTGCAACAACAAATTTCAAAGCGCCCATATGCCCGGTTTACCAAAATGTAAATGCGAAACCATCATCTAATCCAGACACAATAAAAGAAAACCTTATTGCACAGCTAACAGCGCCCGTTCGTTGGACGCAGAGTGCTCGCGAAATGGCTTCCGATGGGGCGGTTCAGTTTATTGAGTGCGGGCCCGGCAAGGTTTTGCAGGGGTTAATCAAAAAAATTGTTCCTGAAGCTGAAGTGTCGAGTTTGTAGTTTTGCAGTTTCTTTTCACAAAACTTAAGTTTTTTCGATCCAGTTAATTCCTTTTCTCAACATACTCAGGGTATATTCCTCATCCGATCCGGGTTCTGCCCTGAAATCGTAAATCCAAGCTGCGTTAGCGGGTAAACTCATTAAAATAGATTCTGTACGCCCACCCGTTTCAAGTCCGAATTTAGTACCGCGGTCGTAAACAAGGTTAAATTCCACATACCGTCCTCGTCGAAGCGCTTGCCATTTTTTATTCTTCTCGGTGTAAGGCCGGTCGAAGTTTTTTTTCATCAAGTATGTGTAGGTTGGGGCAAAGGATGCTCCAACTGCTAGTACAAATTCAAAAAGACGTTCTTTGGTCAAACCTGTATTTTCAGCATCAAGGCGGTCGAAGAAAATGCCACCAATCCCGCGGGTTTCGTTGCGGTGCGGGATGAAAAAATAATCGTCGGCCCACTTTTTATATTCAGCATAAAAGTTGGGAGAAAAGGCATCACAGACATTTTTTAATTGGCGGTGAAATAACGTAGCATCTTGATTTACAATATAATGCGGTGTCAGGTCAATTCCTCCGCCAAACCAATAGGTATTTCCTGTTTCAAAGTACCGAACATTCATGTGTATAATAGGTACCATGGGATTGTTTGGATGCAACACGATTGATACGCCACATGCATAAAACGCCTGCGCATCTACACCCAATGCTTTTGCGGCACCCGGGTGCAATGGGCCATGCACAGCCGAAAAGTTCACACCGCCCTTTTCAAGTATTTGTCCGGATTCGAGTATCGAAGAAATGCCGCCACCTCCCTCGGCACGTTGCCAAGGATCAAATTTGAATTTACCAAGGCCATCTGCTAGTTCGAGACTGGAAATGATATTTTTTTGTAAGGATTGGAATTGCAGTTCAATTTCGGCGCGCATCACGGTTTGTTGATTGGAGCTGCAAGGTAATCGCTCAATTGCAGTACAAAAACATGATTGTTCTCGGCTCCTGAAGTTGTATTTTCTTTTTTGAATCTAAATTCAGTACAAAAACCTTTGTATGGAGGCAATCTAGTAAGGCATTCTGAACTTAATGATTTTAATCGAGCGCCGGCCACAGCAAAGTACATCATGGCATCATATCCCTGAAAAGCGTAAACACCCGGTTCCCCCTTAAACTCATCACGATAGCGCGACCGAAACATCTTCGCTTCGGCGGTGTTATAATCGATATACCACGGCGCTGCATAGGTGAAATTTAAATTATTTAAATGTTCGTATTCAATGTTTTCAAAGTTGTTCCACTCGTTAAGCCCAACAAGTGTGATGCGTTTTCCGATACGTGATGCGTTAAGTCGTGCTATGGCATCTATAACCTGAACCTGAGCCGTAGAAGGGAAAAACAATATGTTTTCTTTGTCGCTATCGAGTTTTTCGAGCAAATCGTTAACCCCTGAATAAGCTACACTTACAAAATTCGCTGCATTGGTATCTATTTTCGAGGAAAGCGCTGAAGCCAAATGGTTGGTCAGGTCTTTATCCTTGGAATTTGAATTCCGAATAAATACATACCGAGCATTTTTATAATTTTTCACAACTTGATCAACCAATACTTCCATCAATTTCTTCTGATCGGGAATAAGTTTTACCGCATGCGGCGCCCCCGAAATAAGTGCCGAACTACTTGCCAACGGGGCTATAGATATCGTTTTACTTTGTGATACAAGATTGCTTACCTGCCGAAATTCTGAGGCATGCAATGGTCCCAAG
>JBKCFX010000144.1:0-1679 GCA_046303595.1 Bacteroidia bacterium | reverse complement strand
ATTTCAGGGGGGCCAAGTGCATGCAATTTTATATCGGGGAAATTCGATTTTAATTCCCGAAAAAGATTCTCATAAAATTCAATACCCAAATCGGGATGATGCCCGCCCTGAAGCAAGAGTTGATCGCCCCCATACCTCCGCATTTCTTCAATCTTCACCCGGTATTCATCGAGCGTAGTAATATACGATTCAGCATGCCCCGGAATTCGGTAAAAGTTACAGAATTTACAATTTGCTATGCAGACGTTGGTAGTATTTACATTTCGATCAATCATCCACGTTACCACATCCGAATTTTTCTTTTCCTTTCGTAAGGTGTCAGCCACCCAGATAAGCTGGTTTAATGCTGCATTTTCAAATAAAAACTGGCCTTCTTCAATACTCAGCCATTCAGACTTCAATGCACGCTGCAATAATTCTTCTGTATTCATGCCATACTAACAGCGCGCAAGGTATTAAAGTTCGCCGTTTCAGGCTAAATCATAAAATAAATTCATGAACAAAATCAAATAATCCCGCAATCGAATTACATTTGCCCAAAACGACAGCATTACATCATGGCACTACAACTAAAGAAAATCGCCAAAACCGAATCCAAACACCGTATTATTGTTTTTCAAACGATTAAAGACCTTGAAAAGCAGGGGTTTACAAAAGAAGAGCTTGCATACATCAAATCACAGCTTGATGCAAAACGAAAATCAATCACCATAAATCACCTCAATTATTTTAGTTTCTTAGTTCAGCCGGAAGAGAAAAAAACACGTCCGCTTAGCCTTGAAGCATGCCGTGTTGCGGGAAATTCGCTGCTCGCATCCATCAACACCCATAAAATTACGGAAATTCAATTGATCGATGCGGGTAAATATCCCAATGAAACGCGTTGTGTGGCAGAAGGAATCTCGTTGGGCAATTATCAGTTTCTCAAATACAAGAGCGAAAAAGAGAAGCTGCAGAATTCGCTGAAAAAAATCAATATCTGCAGTGATGGCATAGCGAAACGTGAGTTGGAATTGCTTGAATTGCTTTGTGAATCGGTTTGGATTTCACGCGATTTGGTGAATGAACCTGTATCCTTTATGAATGCGCAGCAGTTTGCCAAGGATGTGCAAAAGCTTGGGAAGGCAGCTGGTTTTAAAGTAGAGGTATTCAACAAAGCCAAAATTGAGTCACTTAAAATGGGCGGATTACTCGCCGTAAATCAGGGATCGGTTGATCCACCGGCCTTTGTAGTAATGGAATACAAGCCTAAAAACGCTAGCAACAAACAGCCCTATGTTTTTGTAGGGAAGGGTGTTGTGTACGATACAGGAGGTATAAGCCTAAAGCCGAATGATGGCATGATGACCATGAAATGCGATATGGCCGGAGCCGCAGCAGTGGCGGGAGCGCTTCATGCCATTGCAAAAGCCGAATTGCCAATCTGGGTTGTAGGAATTACCCCGGTTACCGATAATAGGCCACATGGAAATTCAGTTGTTCCGGGCGATGTAATTACCATTTCGGATGGCACCACTGTAGAGGTTTTAAATACCGATGCTGAAGGTCGCCTAATTCTGAGTGATGCATTGGTTTACGCCAAGAAATACAAACCGCGTTATGTGATTGATTTGGCAACATTAACAGGAGCAGCGGTTCGCGCTATAGGTAGTTTTGGCATTGTTGCGATGACCAATACG
>JBKCFX010000143.1:0-1418 GCA_046303595.1 Bacteroidia bacterium | reverse complement strand
CCGTTTATTCGGCGTCCAAAACAGCGCGCGATGAATTTCCGCAATACGATGTTACCGTGCGCGGTGCTGTAAGCATTGGCCGAAGGTTGCAGGACCCTTTAAGCGAATTGGTTAAAATTGAACCATCTGCTGTGGGTGTTGGGCAATACCAACACGATATTGATGCGAAAAAACTCAACGAGCAACTCGAAGATGTGGTGCGAAGTTGCGTTAATCAGGTAGGCGTTAACCTCAACAACGCGTCTGAACATGTATTGGCCTATGTTGCAGGGTTGAATAAGACCACCGCATCTCAGATTGTGGCCTACCGCTCAAAAATCGGTTCGTTTACTCATCGGGAACAACTTCTGGAGGTACCGCGTTTGGGCAATAAAACATTTGAACAATGCGCGGGCTTTTTACGCATACCCGATTCGAATAATCCCTTAGATAATAGCGCCGTACACCCTGAACGCTATCGCTTGGTGCAACGAATGGCCAAAGATTACAACCTAACAGCCGCAGAATTAATTGGAAACAAAGAAATCTGTAAAGGAATTGACCTGAATAAATATACCGATGCTGAAATTGGCCTCCCTACGCTTCAAGACATCCTACTCGAACTTGAGAAACCCGGCCGCGACCCCCGAAAAGAAACCAAAATTTTGCAATTTGATTCCAGCGTTCGAAAACCCGACGATTTGGAAATTGGTATGGTTTTACCCGGCATCGTAACGAATATAACTGCATTTGGGGCGTTTGTTGATGTTGGCGTAAAACAAGATGGTTTAGTGCATGTTTCGGAAATGGCCGACAGATTCGTTAAAGATCCGCTCGAGATTGTAAAGCTGCACCAGCATGTTCGCGTAAAAGTTCAAGATCTTGATCTTGTCCGAAAACGCATCGCATTTTCTATGAAAGGCGTGGATCAAACCTAAAACGAAACAATTCATCCATTCTAATGTTACACTGCTGTGGAAAACGAAGAATTCATCAATCCGATCGACATCGATAAGGTTGCACAGAACCCGGGATTATTACCATATGCACACACCTTAAGCAGTGGTGTAATTAAACCCGACGACATGGGCAAGGTAAAAAGCAATGCTTTGCTCGCTATGGAACAGCAAACCGATATGCAATTGCGCCAAATTCAAGAACAAATTGAGTTATTATATAAACAGGCGCAAGATATTAAGGCGCGAACCGATATTTCGGTGTGGATTTATCAGGCTCAAATGGGATTCAATCCCTTAGTAGGCCATGTTTACCATTTGTATGAAAAGGAAGACAACAAACACTTTCTCTCGATGGTTTCTCCCACCGAATGGGGTCGCAGTCGGTCCTTCAAAAGATTTGTGGCCACAGTTAAATTATTGGCCGACCATACCTGGGATATCCTCAAGTCTGATAAGGATTAACAAGTTAAAGTCTTAAAC
>JBKCFX010000142.1:0-2771 GCA_046303595.1 Bacteroidia bacterium | reverse complement strand
TGTATTGGTCCCACATACAAATCCAACAGAGGTGTCGGCGTATAAAACCTCCGGGCCAGGCAAAGGATAACGCAAAGTATCCAAGCATGTGTTTGTAGGTGGTGGCGGTGGGGTTGATGAACATGCCTGCGATGATAGTAAAGAATTCCTTGGACCACCTGCCGCAAAAACTGCACGCGCTCGCGTTTTTTGTCCGTTGGTAAACATGGTTGCGCAGGCATCGTCCATGTAATCCATGTAATTGGTAATCATATCGCCATTCGGACCATTGTTACATGATATCTGCGGCCAGCTTGGACAGCCGCTTGTTGCATCATCCTGCACGGGCGTATCAGAAACCTCATCGGTTCCGGCCGATCCGGGCTGATTGCCACAGCCCGAATTTTCGTTGCCCCAGATGTGGTACAAATTCATCCAGTGACCTATTTCATGTGTTGCTGTGCGGCCAAGGTTGAAGTCATTGTTAAACGGATTCGCCGGTGGTCGTCCAACGGTAATGTAATTCAGCACAACGCCATCCGTACTTGCGGCATCGCCCGGAAACTGAGCATAACCAAGGAGACCGCTGCCTAAATCGGCAACCCAAATGTTGAGGTACTGTCCTGCCGGCCAAGCGTTCTTTCCTCCCGAACTGTTGAATTTAACAGCATCATCTGTATCAAAGGAAGGAACAGTAGTTTGCGTGCGTGTAATTCCAGTTGTTGCATTGCCGCTCGGATCAACAGATGCCAAACAGAATTCAAATTCCATATCGGATGCAACATTTTGAAATACAGATGGGGTGCTGCTGAAATTGGCATTCAACTTACGAAAATCTTCATTCAACACATCAATCTGTGAGACTAACTGAGCATCGCTGATATTTTCGGTATTGTTTTGATATACCACATGAAAAACAACAGGAATAGTGTAAACAACACGTTGACTTTCCTGATGAACAGCAAATTGCTCGTAATTTCGCGTGTGTTCGGCAATTGCCTCGCGGCGATGAACAAATTCAGGATCAAGCATTCTTCGTTGATAAACTTCCATAGAACCACATTTGTGAGCTTGAGTATATCCAATTGAACTCAGAAATGCGAAGGAGATAACTGTGGTAAATATTTTTTTCATCGTTTTTATTTGGTGCTGCAAATTACAATGCTTCAACAATACTGCGCTTGTTTGATTGAAATTTTTCTTACACCTTCACTTAAATTTCTCCTTCCCACTTGGCTACTACATACGTCGCCAAACAATTCCCTAAGACATTTACGGTTGTACGCCCCATGTCCATCACCGCATCAATAGCCAAAATGGCAAATGCTTTTTCGGGCTCCAATCCCAACGAAGCAACGGTACTTACTAATATCAAGAAAGAAGCTCCTCGAATTCCGGCAACACCTTTTGATGTAAGCATCAAGATGAGGCACATTTGAATCTGTTGTCCAAATGAAAGGTCGACACCGCACGTTTGCGCAACAAAAACCGAAGCCAGCGAAAGATACAGTGTTGTGCCATCGAGGTTAAAGCTATATCCGGTGGGTAAAACGAAAGCGACCACTTTACGCGGAATTCCCATTTTCTCTAAATTTTCCATTGCCTTCGGCAAAGCCGCCTCGGAACTGGCTGTAGAAAATGCAATCGAAAGCGGTTCCGAAACAGTTTGAATAAACTGCCTAAATGGCAAACGAACCATCAATCCGATTGGAGCTAAAACCAGCGCAATAAAAGCTACCAGTGCGGCATACAGGGTTAAAACCAACAGCAGTAAATTTTTCAGATTCCCAATTCCCATAGTCGCCACCGAATACGCAATGGCTCCACCAACAGCGATAGGAGCAAAATACATAACAACATCCGTAAACTTGAACATCACCTCCGATAAGCTCTCGGCGAAGGCCAGCATAGGACGTTTCTTCTCCTCATTTTTTATCATCGCTAACCCAATACCGAACAGAATACTGAACACCACGATTTGTAAAATCTGGTTTGTTGCGATCGACTTCGCAATGTTCTCCGGAAAAATATCGAGAACCACATCATGACTTTGCTTCTGCTCGAGCAATACGCTTGCTTTTTTCTGGTCTTTTTCGCTTGCGCTAAATGCGGTGCCTACGCCTGCCTGACTGAGATTGATGGCTGCCAGTCCAATAAACAAAGCAATGGTTGTTACCACTTCAAAATAAACAATGGCCTTTAATCCCATTCGACCAACCTGCTTCAGGCTCGAATGGCCGGCAATGCCAACAACGAGCGTTGCAAATAAAAGCGGAGCAATGATGGTTTTAATAAGGCGTAGAAAGATATCGCTCAGCACCTTCAGCGATTCGGCAACTTGCGGAAAATCGTATCCTGTTTCAACACCAATTGCCATGAAAAGTAAAATCCACATTGTTAGGGATTTTCTATGGATTAGATAAACAAAAGATACAATCAAAGCGAACCAACGAATGGATGCGAACACAGCCGGATGCCATTCGGTAAGATGCATACCTTGAATGACGCTAAATGCCGCAGCAATTGCCAGAAGAATGGCGCTTGAAATTCCCGAACTGAAGTTTTTCATAAAAAACAAAACTAATCAAATTCATTGCTGCGTTTTTGATTGCAGCAAATCTTTAGTTTTGCAGGTCTAATTCAAAAACAAATTATGGGACTTTTAGACCCTGTTGCCTGGGCCGGCCTTTTCAGTGTAGAAGGAATAGTAATGCTGCTTTCACTGAGTGTATTGGAAATTGTCCTTGGAATTGACAACATCATTTTCATCTCAATTGTAGCCGGTAAATTGC
>JBKCFX010000141.1:0-4473 GCA_046303595.1 Bacteroidia bacterium | reverse complement strand
GTTCGGAAGGTGTTGATTTCATGTTCGGAGATAGACGTCAAAAATGCGAAAATAAAAGGCTTAGCCAAGCTACAGCGACGCAAGAAATTCGTTAATAACTCGGAAAAGACAAGCATGCCAATTTCAAAATATTTTCATTTCTTTGAAAAAACAGCATCTATGAAACACATTTACACACTTCTAACACTGGCGTTTTTATCTTCTGTAAGTACAGTTGATGCGCAGACGGTTATTTTTTCAGACAATTTCGACAGTTATGCGCCCGGAGCCGGCATCGTAGCATCGAACCCTGCTTGGAGTTATTGGAATGCCGCAACGCCGTCTGACGCTTTGGTTGATTCTTCGCAATCGTTCAGTGGCGATAATTCTTGTCGTGTTAACGGCACCTCGGTTGATTTAATTCTTCCCATTGGTCCGTATACATCCGGAATTTATTATGTCGACTTTAAAATGTTGCTTCCACAAGGTTCTACCGGAGGTTATTTTAATTTGTTGCATGTTTGGAATGCCAACTCAACCAATTATGAATGGGCAGTTGATGTATTTTTTGATGCCGATGGCTCATGCTACATCACCTCAGGCGGAACACAAAACCCAACGAATTTCGTTGCTCCACTAGGCGAATGGTTCGATATTCAGGTGCAGGTTTTCTTGGATGATGATCTTGGGGTAATCAAGGCCAATGGAAATGAGGTTCTGTCGTTTCCCTGGTCGATTAACAATGCGGATGGAACACCCGGAACATTGCAATTGGCAGCACTTAACTTTTATGGTACAGCGTTCACCCAGAACTCACAAGGTTTATATCACATCGACGATGTTAGCCTAACCGAAATGCCTCCACCACTTGCTATTGAATCAGAAAGCGAGAAAACAATTTCACTTTTTCCTAACCCTGCACAAAATTTCTTCGTTATAGGCGGATTGACTTCAAGCAATTGCCTAATGACGCTTAGCGACCTCAGCGGAAAAACGATAAATCGCGAAGTGGTCAACAGCGGAAACAATTTGGTGGCTGTTTCTGAGCTCAAATCGGGCGTTTATTTCGTTACACTCGAAATGAAGAATAGCCGAATCGTGAAAAAGCTGGTGGTGAACTGAGAAACGAAAATCGGTAAAAGTAAAATGAGAAAGGATGGTTCGGCCATCCTTTTTTGTTTAGGGTACCTATACCCATTTTCCATACCTTTCGCTCCTCAAAAATCACCCATGAACATCCATAAACCCTTCGCATTTTGCTTCCTTTTTAGCAGCATTATTATGCAGGCTCAACCTTACAACTACCCAAAAACCCGTCGCGACAATTCGGTGCGCGATACCTACCATGGCACCACCATCGAAGATCCTTACCGTTGGCTCGAGAACGATACATCTGCCGAAACCGGCGATTGGGTTAAGGCCCAGAATAAAGTTACGTTCGATTACCTCGATAACATTCCCTACCGCTCTAAATTCCGCGACCGTATTACCGAATTGCTCAACTACCCGCGCTATTCGGCTCCTTTTCGCGTGGGCGAATATTACTTCTTTAGCAAAAACGACGGACTGCAAAACCAAAGCGTGTATTACAAACAGCTAGGCCTAAACGGCAATCCCGAGGTGTTTCTCGATCCGAATAAAATGTCGGAAAAAGGAACGGTAAGCATAGGTTTAACCGGCATTTCGCACGACGATAAATACATTGTTTACAGTGTGAGTTCGGCCGGCAGCGACTGGTCTGAATTGCGCGTTAAAGAAGTTGCCACAGGAAAGGATTTGCCCGATGTAATCAAATTCGTAAAATTCTCGGGCGCAGCCTTCCGCGGAGATGGATTCTACTATTCGCGCTACCCTGAGCCGGGCAAAGGAACAGAGCTTTCAGGACAGAATCAGTTTCACGCCATCTGGTTCCACAAGCTGGGAACGCCGCAAGCCGAGGATAAATTAATTTTCGAAGATCGCCAGCATCCGCTGCGCTACCACGGAGCTGAATTGGGTAAAAAAGAACGCTTCCTCACCCTCTCGGTTTCTGAAGGCACCGATGGAAACGAATTGCATGTGATGGATTTATCCAAAGGTGAAACCGCTTTTAAACCACTCATTTCAGGATTTGATTTCAGCAGTGGGGTAATCGACCAGGAAGGCGATCGCTTGTTGGTGATGACCAATATCGATGCACCCAATTATCGCTTGGTATCAATTGATCCGGCAAACCCGGCAAAAGAAAACTGGAAAACCATCATCGCCGAACAGCCCGAATTGCTTAAAAACGTTACCAAAGCAGGCGATGTGTTGTTTGCGCATTACCTCAAAGATGTAACAACGCGCATCATCCAATACAGCCGCGAAGGCATTTCGAAAGGCGAGATTTCCCTGCCCGGTGTGGGTTCGGCCGGTGGTTTCGATGGCGAACGCGAGGACAAGGAAGTGTTTTACACCTTTACGTCGTTCAATTATCCGCCCACCATTTTCCGTTACGACCTCAATACCGGGAAATCGGAATCGTTCCGCAAAACAGAGCTCAAATTCGACCCGGCCGATTACGAGGTAAAGCAAGTGTTTGTGCCATCGAAAGACGGCAAAGTGAAAGTGCCGATGTTTATTGTACACCGCAGGGGCTTAAAGCTCGACGGGCAACGCCCTACCCTGCTCTATGCATACGGTGGATTTAACATCAGCCTCGAGCCGGGCTTTTCGCCTTCGCGCATTGCATTCTTGGAAAACGATGGTGTTTTCGTGCAGGCCAACCTGCGTGGTGGCGGTGAATACGGCGAAGAATGGCATAAGGCAGGCATGTTCGGCAACAAACAAAATGTGTTCGACGATTTTATCTCCTGCGCCGAATGGCTTCAGGCAAATGGCTACACTTCGAAAGATAAACTGGCCATTCAGGGTGGTTCGAATGGCGGATTGCTCGTTGGTGCCTGCATGACGCAACGCCCCGATTTATTCAAAGTGGCCATTCCACAAGTTGGTGTGCTCGATATGTTGCGCTTTCAGAAATTTACCGTTGGCTGGGGCTGGGTCGATGAATACGGCACATCGGAAAAAGCCGAAGATTTTAACTGGCTCATTAAATACTCGCCGCTGCATAACCTTAAAGAAATTGCCTATCCTGCAACAATGGTCATGACAGCCGACCACGACGATCGCGTCGTTCCGGCGCATTCGTTCAAATTCATATCCGAACTTCAACACAAGCACAAAGGTGGTAATCCTGTTTTTATTCGCATCGAAACCGATGCGGGACACGGAGCCGGAGTGGCGCTCAATAAAACCATCCAAGCCACGGCCGATGTGTATTCTTTTATTTTTTACAACACCAATTCGCCTGTAAAATACTGATGAACGAAGAACAGGAATTGCCCGGAGAAGGCGACTTTTTCTCGACCGAAGAAGTGTACCAGATTGCTGCGCTGGTAAACGAAAAACTGGCAGGCGTCGAATACCATTATTGGGTGAACAAAGCGAGTGCTGAAGTGTTCGAGGTGCTCGACTGGATTAGCCTTCGCTTTGAAAGCGGGAACTCGCTTACCTTAACCGGAGGACTTGACAGCGATGGGATAAAGCTTGTAAACCCCGATTTTTCGGAGGAACAAAAACGCCTCGAAAAAGAATTTGATAGAAAAGTAACTATTGAGTCGCGCAATGCATCTAAGCACAAGGTCTGGAAAGAATGCATCGGACAAGAAATGACTCCATCGTTGGTAAAGGTTGACGGAAAAGTGCTGAATGACTCGCTGGTATTGAAATTTCCGGAAGCCGATGCCGTGATTATCTTTTTAGGCCTCGAAGGACTTGAGGTTGATTATTACGAAGACGATGAATCTGAACATACCGATATAACCAAACATTAACCATTAAAAAACATGAAAAAAACTTCCATTCGTTTCGCACTAATTTTGCTTCTTTCGCTCACTGCACAAAAGATTATCATGGCTCAAAACACAACCCTAATACCGTTAAAAGATTTCTTCCGCAATCCCGAAAAAGCGTCGTTTCGAATTTCGCCCGATGGCAAGAAACTGGCCTTTATGCAGCCTTGGAAAAGCCGCATGAATGTATTTGTTCAGGAAATTGGAAAAGATGCAGTTGTGCAGACAACGTTTGCCGAAGAACGCGACATCGCGGGCTTTGCATGGAAAAACAATAACCGCCTGATTTATTTGCAAGACAAAGGCGGAAATGAGAACTTTCATCTTTTTGCTGTTGATGCCGATGGCAAAAACCCAAAAGAACTCACACCCGGTGACGCCGTTCGCGCCGACATTATCGACGATTTGCCCGAAAACGAAACAGAAATGATTGTGGGCTTGAACATGCGCAATCCGGAGATCTTCGATGCATACCGCATCAATATCATCACGGGTGAAATGAAGCTTGTGGGAGAAAATCCGGGGAACATTACCGGCTGGCAAACCGATAACCAGGGACGCATCCGCGTTGCTGTTTCGACCGATGGAATCAATTCGAGTGTGCTCTACCGCAATAATG
>JBKCFX010000140.1:0-5330 GCA_046303595.1 Bacteroidia bacterium | reverse complement strand
CAGCACTTAATCCCGGAGTTTATTTGTTGATGCACCAAAACAAACGTGGTATTTCGGCCTATAAACTCGTTAAAGCTTTATAGGAAAAATCGCAACTGAAATTTGAATGAAAAAGCAGTCTATTTATAATTTTCACGTGTTTGAATTTGAAATAGCATAATTTTTTTAGGTGAGTTTATTGTTTGTTTTCATTAACGAACAATAGACCAGCGTTGCGTCTTACCTGTTACGCCGCGTATAAGGTACAAACCGGTAGGTAAACCCGTTTCGATATTTCCTGTGTTGCTATTGCTCATTATTTTCAAGCGAAGTCGTCCTTGCAAGTCAAAAATTTCCAAACATTCGTTGTTTGAAAGTGTGTTTGTGTTGATGCGCCCATCTGATGAAGGATTGGGGAATACGAAAGGTGGTTCGTGAGAATCAAAAAACGAAAAAGCAGTTGCGATAGAATTGCTAAACCGTGCTGCCCAGGTGTAAAATGAGAAGTTGCTTGGCACTAAAATGCTATCATTGCCAATTTGCTGGCTGCCCGATGCAGTACCCACAAGATACCCGCTTCCATTCGTGCTATTTACTAATGAATAGGGGTACAGGCCATAGGTAGTAGGTATATCTAGGCTCCAAAGCAATTGACCTTCGGTATCGAAGCGCATTACCGAAACACCATAATTCTCTGCAGCAGGGTAAGCCCCCACCGAATTACCATTGCCAAAATCAATCAATCCGCGGTAAGATACAAACTGATAAAATCCTGCATTGTCTGCCATGATCGATTGGGTGAGCGATAAGCGGGCATCACCCGTTATGGTAGGTCCTTGAGGCATATCATGAGCCCATAGAATAGTTCCTGATGAATCGAATTTGGCGGTAAGAAAATCCGAAACCCAGTCGGGACCATTCATAAAATACCCACCCATGGTGAGCGAATCGTCAAGCGCACCGCTGAAATAAATATTGGCATCATCATCTAGAGAAATTTCGTGCTTTTGAATGGTGATGTCGTTAACCGTGTGAAACCATTTTCCGACACCGACGGCATTCATTTTTGCCAGAAAACGATTGTAGTTCGACGAGATTGCCACCGGTAGCCCACCAAATTCAAATGATCCGGAGCCAATGCCGCCGCTCAGATACAGTGCCCCTGATGCATCAAACTCCATATCAGACAGTAAGCTGCTCACAGCGGGTAGCGAAAAAATAGTCGAATCTTGTCCTTCGGCTCCAACACAAACCGCAGCCGAATTCGCATTGCTAAAACCCATATTCGCATACCAATAATTTCCGTTTGGGTCAATGGCATCTGCATCAATTATTTCGACCGAAGGATAGCTTTGCGTGATGTTTCGGCTCCAATGTAATGCTCCGTTTTCGTCAATGCACAATAAAAAGGCATTCGTAACAAATTGTCCGGGTTCGTTAACCCCAAAAATCGCGCTTCCGTTATAGTTCAATGTTTCCATAAATGCGCCCGAAACAATGAGTTTGCCCTCGGGTGTGTAACGAAGGCTTTTAATGGTGGATTTGGGGCCAATGGAATTGGTTTGAATAATTGTACCCGAACTGTCGATGGTTTTGAGTGAATGGCTTCCGAATAGGAATTGGTTGTAGGATAAAACGTAGTTGCTAAGAAACGCTGTAGTGAGCGATTTATCGAAACTAACCGCTGCAGGAATGTTTGAAATGGTAGGGTTAAAGCTGTAGTTCACGGTGTCGTAAACCACCCAGTCTATTTGCTGTGAAAACCCGGGTTTCGCGCTAGCGATTATTACACAAATTATAACCTTAAGCGCTTTCTTGGAAAGATCTGAGAATTGAATCATAGTTGGTATAAATTTCGGTGATTACATATCTTGACTCGTTGGTTAAATGTACGATATGTCGGAAATAATTCAATTCGTTGTCAAAATATTGTCAGCTGTTTACTGATCCAATTTTTTAGTGAGTCCGAAATTTTGCGCTTGCAGCAAGGATAATTGCCGATTTAACATTTCGGGCGAATCTGGCCCATAATTGAACAACAAATCGAGTCCTGAACATGCCTCAACAAATCCTGTTTTTTCTTCAAATACCTGATTGTAATGTGTAAAATCGGTTTGCTTTAGTGTTTTCGGTTCAGCCCAATTGCGCAAATCCACTTGTATTTCCGGCAATGCAGCGTGCCAATCGTTGGTATAGGTGGGAACATCTAATTTCCAGGCATCGCAAAGTAGTTCCAATGCATTTTTATTGAAGGTTTGCATATTCACTTCGCCCGAAAAAAGAAGGCTTTCGACGGCATCGGCATAATACACAAAATAAGGCGCGTTGTTATAGCTGGCTGTTATCGATCGCCAATGCACGCGTGCCCACGATTCGCGATAGCTTATTCGGGCACTTGCATACATGCGCGATTCGTCGAGCGAAACAGGAATGCTCAAATCGAGTTTGCCCTGGCTGCCGCAAATGCTGTATCGGTTGCGCAGCGATTGACGTTCGTAGCGGTCGCATACTTCAATTTTTATCTGATAGCCGCTATTTAAGAGTGCCAAAAATCGAATGTCGGGGAAACAAGTTAAGGGGATTAAAACTTCCATCTCCGAATCAATCTATCAACTGAAAAATACGTTCCCAGCGAATGTTTGAATCATTCGGATCGTGCGAAAAAAATATCCGCCACGCTTTGCCAACAATATGGTCTTCGGGCACAAAGCCCCAATAGCGTGAGTCGACCGAATTATCGCGGTTATCGCCCAGCATAAAAAAATAATTCATCTCAAACGTATACTTCGTTGTTGCTTCGCCATCTACAAAAATCTTCCCATCTTTCTTTTCAATTGAATGCCGCTCAAAATCGCGGATTATGCGTTCATATACAGCAATTGTAGTGTCGTTTAATGAAATCGTTTGACCTTGTTTTGGAACAACAAGAGGTCCCCAAAAATCGCTATTGAACGGGTAAGCACTGTGATGTGGGAAAATGTGTGATTGGTAATTGCCTTCCGATTCCAATCTTAAGTTCACCTGAGAAATCATTTTTTGTTTTCCGATGAAAGCGGCCATCGAATCGGTGAGCGGAAATTCATAATCGAAAATATTCGAAACCAGTCCACCATCGCGAATACCGAGCGAATCGAGCCATTCTTGTTTCAATTGTGCAGCAGCTTTCACGTGTCGGGTAAATTGCATCGAAGGCAGTGAAGGCGAGAGTTTCCCATTTAGGTACACCTGTTTCTCACGAATTTCAATCGAATCGCCGGGGCCTGCCACACAACGCTTTATATACAATGTTCGTTTATCGACCGGGTGTTCTTCATCGAGTGGATAATTAAACACAACCACATCGCCCGGTTCAATCGCGCAACTTCCTAATCGCATATAAGGTAGGCGAATCCAGCTTAGATAAGACGGAATGCTATGGCTAAAGGGCAAATGCTGGTGCATGAATGGAACAGCAAGGGGCGTTATGGGCAAACGCGGACCGTAATTGTATTTGGTGATGAAAACGAAATCGCCGGCCAGCAAGGTGCGATCCATACTTCCGGTTGGAATAAATGCACCTTGAATAACAAAGGTTCGCAAAACCCAAGCAACTAAAAATGCCCAGAGAAATGCCTTTAGCCAGTCATTTATATGGCCTTTTACTTTTTTCATCCGTAACGAATGTACTGCTGAAAATGCCTAAAGGTTACCGGAACAATTGGAAGTAATGAAGAATGCAATGTGAATTGCCAAAAAATAAACCCTGATCGATGTAAGCAAGCATTTAAAGAAATTCAGAGTTTTCCGCTAATTTTGCCCGCCCAATAAACTTCAAATGGAAATCCCAAAACAATACAGCCCGGCCGCAATCGAATCGAAATGGTACCAATGCTGGATGGAGAACGCTTACTTCCGTTCAACACCCGATGCACGCGAAGCATTTACCGTGGTCATTCCGCCGCCCAATGTTACCGGCGTATTGCACATGGGGCACATGCTCAACAACACCATTCAGGATGTACTCGTTCGACGTGCGCGATTGCAAGGAAAAAATGCCTGCTGGGTACCCGGAACCGACCATGCCTCCATTGCCACCGAAGCCAAAGTGGTGAACAAACTCCGTGAACAAGGCATCGAAAAAAACAGCCTAAGTCGCGAAGAATTTCTTGCGCATGCCTGGGAATGGACGCACAAACACGGAGGAATCATCCTCGAACAATTGAAAAAACTCGGCGCTTCGTGCGATTGGGACCGTACCAAATTTACCATGGACGAAGACATGAGCCGCGCTGTGGTGAATGTGTTTATCGACCTGTATAAAAAAGGATTGATATACCGCGGTGTGCGGATGGTGAACTGGGATCCCAGAGCTAAAACAGCCGTATCGGATGAAGAAGTTATCTACCGCGAAACGCCCTCTAAACTTTTCTACCTGCGCTATGCGATTGTGGGTAGCAACGAATACTTAACTGTTGCTACAACCCGTCCCGAAACAATTTTGGGCGATACAGCGGTGTGTGTAAATCCGAACGACGAACGCTATACGCATCTTATTGGCAAAAAAGTACGCGTGCCGCTCATTAAACGCGAAGTAAATGTTATCGCCGACGAATATGTGGATGCTTCATTCGGAACAGGCGCGCTGAAGGTAACGCCGGCGCATGATATCAATGACTACCAATTGGGGATAAAGCATCATTTGGAAGCCATCGATGTAATTGCCGATGACGGTACAATTGCAGAAGCCGGACAATTGTATGTTGGGATGGATCGCTTCGCTGTTCGTAAAACCATTGTTGCCGATATCGATGCGGCAGGATTGCTCGATAAAGTCGAAGAAATTAAGAACAATGTTGGCTATTCTGAACGCACCGATGCGGTAATTGAGCCGAAACTTTCGATGCAATGGTTTGTAAAGATGGAAGAGATGGCCAAGCCCGCGCTCGAAGTGGTTAAAGATGGCAAAGTGCGTTTACATCCCGCCAAGTTTTTCAACACCTACAAGCACTGGATGGAAAACGTAAAGGATTGGTGCATTTCGCGTCAGTTGTGGTGGGGCCAGCGTATTCCGGCATGGTACGATAAAACCGGCGATGTGGTGGTTGCCGCCGATGTTGCCGGTGCATTGAAGGAATTCGAAGCCAAAGGAAAACCATACCATGTAACTGATATTCGTCAGGATGAAGATGTGGTGGATACCTGGTTCTCATCCTGGCTTTGGCCAATTACGGTGTTTGATGCCGATGCCGTAGTGAAGCAGCCCGCCGAATTCAATGCCGATTTGAAGTATTACTATCCAACAAACGATTTGGTAACAGCCCCCGAAATTCTGTTTTTCTGGGTAGCACGCATGATTATGGCCGGATTGGAAT
>JBKCFX010000139.1:0-2227 GCA_046303595.1 Bacteroidia bacterium | reverse complement strand
TTCTTTAAGATCAGTTTCCAATTGAGCCAGTAAATGGTCGAACAAGGGGATGATGCGTTGCTTGTTTCGCTTACCGGTAACCTTGAGTTGTTTGTTTCGAAAATCGATATCGTCAACCGAAAGCCCGAGCAGTTCCGCACGCCGCATACCGGTTCCGTAAAGCAGTTCGATGATTAGGTGGTCGCGTTGGCCTTCGAAGCCGGCCGGAAATTCGGCACGATCGAGCAAAAAATCGAGGCGATCGGCCGCCACGTAAACAGGTAGTTTCTTGGCTACTTTGGGCGAAACCACTTTCAACATCGGATTAATCGCAATCCATTTATTTCTTAGCGCATACTTGAAAAAGGTTTTAAGCGCTGTTATTTTTCGATTTACGCTGCGCGGATCAATGCCTTCTTCGAGCAATTTTACCAGCCACGAGCGAATCTGAACAGCCACAATGTCTTTTAAAATAAGCGAGTCGCCTTCTTCCGACAAAAAAGCCGTGAATTGTTTGAGGTCGTTCTGGTAGGCAAGTACCGTATGTTCCGAAAAACGTTTTTCGTAACGCAGGTAATCTACGAAATTCGAAATGGCCTCCATTGCATCAGTTTATATCGGGATAACGCAATGTGTTTATTCTGCGTATATGCGCTCGATTTCGGCGGCATATTTCTCCATAATAACGCGGCGTTTGAGCGATAGTTTTGGAGTCATCTCGCCACCATCAACCGACCATTCTTTTGAGAGCAAGGCAAATTTTTTCACACCCTCGTAGCTGCCAAAGTTAGCATTCAAGCGATCTACTTCCGACTGGATGATTTCGTTTACACGCGGATGTTTGATAAGTGCATCCGGATTTTTTTCTGAAATTCCTTCGGCCTGCAGTTTTACCATCAGGGCCGGAAAAGCTGGAACGATAAGCGCAGCCGGATGTTTACGGTTTTCGCCAATGACCATAATTTGTTCGATGAAACTCGATTCCTTGAACTTATTTTCCATCGGTTGCGGAGCGATATACTTTCCGCCCGAGGTCTTGAACATTTCCTTTTTGCGGTCGGTGATAAACAACAAGCCGTTATCGAATTTGCCGATATCGCCGGTATGAAACCATCCGTTTTTCATTACCTCATCGGTTGCATCCTGCCTTTTGTAATAGCCCTTCATTACATTCGGACCTTTGCAGAGAATTTCGCCATCTTCGGCAATTTTAACTTCCACATCGCGAATCGTAACGCCAACCGATCCAAAGCCACGCATGCCTTTATCGAGCCGGTTTACCGTAATTACAGGCGAGGTTTCGGTTAACCCATACCCTTCAAGCACATTTATGCCGGCAGCCGTAAACACCCTGCCCAATCGCGGTTGCAGGGCTGCAGCGCCCGAAACAATAACGCCTACATTTCCGCCAAGTGCCTCACGCCATTTGCTGAATATGAGCTTATTTGCCAGTTTCAATTGCTGTTCGTACCACCAGCCGTTCTTGCCATCGAGCTCAAAGCGATGACCCAAATCGAGCGCCCAGAAAAAGAGTTTACGTTTGATGCCGGTCAATTCATCGCCCTTGGCTACAATTTTATCGTACACTTTTTCGAGTAGGCGTGGTACGGTCGAAAAAGCGAATGGCTTTACTTCCTTCAGATTCTCGCCAATGGTTTCGAGGCTTTCGGCGTAATAAATGCCGGCGCCCACGTAGAGATACAGATACGTGAGCATCCGTTCAAAAATATGGCTCAAAGGCAGAAAACTCAGTACTTTATGTGTATTGTTCACCGGACACACTTCCTGCGCACCGGTTACGTTCGAAATCAGGTTGCGGTGCGTGAGCATAACTCCTTTTGGCGTTCCTGTGGTGCCTGAAGTGTAAATGAGCGTAAGCAAATCGTCGGGTTTCACATCGGCTTTGAGGGTGCGCAGTTTTTCGGGATGAGGGTTGTTTTTACCATCCGTAATCAATTCGCTCCAATGCCTTGCCTCGCTTAAGGCATCAAAGGTAAAAATGTGTTGTACACTGGGTGTATTGCCTTTGATGGTGTTTATTTTATCGAATAAGTCGCGATCGGCAACAAACACGATTTTCACGCCGGCATCGTTGAGAATGAATTCGGTGTCGGCCGCACTCATGGTTGGATAAACCGGAACGCTTACTGCACCAAGCTGTGCGATTCCAAAATCGGCCAGGACCCACTCGGGCCGGTTGGGCGAAACAATGGCAACTTTATCGTCGGGCCCGATACCGGCATTCATT
>JBKCFX010000138.1:0-1286 GCA_046303595.1 Bacteroidia bacterium | reverse complement strand
CAATCAGAGAATTCAATTGGTATTGCCGCCAGGTGCAACCCGATTTGGTTTACTGTCAATTGGCGAGAATGGCCGAGTTTGTAAAAGAACTTGCTCCCGAAAAGCTGGCACTCGATTACCAGGACGCCTTTTCAAAGGGACTCGAACGGCGTGTTTCACTCGAACCGATATGGAAAAAAGGACTTGTTGAATCGGAGTTCAAACGCCTACGCGCCTACGAATCTAAAATATTCGAGCGTTTTGGTAAGAAGTTCATCATATCGGAACAGGATCAGAGCTACATCCAGCATCCATCTCGCAAAGAAATTTTAGTTCTTCCAAATGGGGTAGATGTTGATCATTACCGCCCTGAACCATCGGCCAAATCAATCGATCTGCTTTTCACCGGAAACATGCAATACGAGCCAAACGTTAATTGCATTCTTTATTTGGTGAGGCAGGTTTTTCCATTGCTTAAAGATGAATTTCCGCACATACAATTGGTTGCCGCCGGAAAAAATCCAGCCTCTCATCTTCGAAATCTGAAATCGGGAAATTTACAATTGACCGGCTGGATCGATGATCTTCGTAAATATTACCGAACAGCACGCCTATTTGTAGCTCCCATGCAAATCGGAATCGGCATGCAGAATAAAATACTCGAAGCAATGTCCATGGGCTTGCCTGTAATAACCAGCTCGCTTGCCAACAATGCCATTGGCGCGAAACACGGTAAAGAAATTTGGATAGCTGATTCACCCGAAAAAGTAGCTGAAGGTATTTCATATTTGCTAAACAATACTGAATTGGCGCTTCGTTTAGGACAAAATGCGCGCGAATTGATGTTGAGCAAATACAGTTGGGCACACCAGAATGAATCGCTAGTGAAAGAACTCGAACAATTTTGTGCTTCATCCGTTGGGAAAGTGGAATTAAGCAAGAACTCATGAAAACGCAATTAGACCGAATAGAAGACGCGCTCGAAGCATTGCGCAATGGAAAGGCAATTATCGTTGTCGATGACGAAAATCGTGAGAACGAAGGCGATTTCATTTGTGCTGCTCGCCATGCAACGCCCGAGATGGTTAATTTCATGAGCAAACAAGGCCGCGGTTTGATCTGTGTAGCTTTAACCGAGCAGCGTTGCGACGAACTCGACCTACACATGATGGTGAATCAGAACACCTCATCGCACGAAACTGCATTCACCGTTTCGGTCGACTTGCTGGGCAAAGGCTGCACCACAGGAATATCAGCACACGACCGCGCCAAAACTGTGCAGGCGCTGATTGATCCTGAAACAAAAC
>JBKCFX010000137.1:0-1333 GCA_046303595.1 Bacteroidia bacterium | reverse complement strand
ATTGAAATTCGAGATTTTCGAATACTCCAAAACAGCCCGAATAATCATTTCGTTTTTCAATTTCCCAGGATTGAAATCCTAGGCTAAGATTGAAATTAAAAATTGTAGCAAATAATGGCCTAAACGCAAACGATGATAACTCAAGTATCTCTTTGCATTTGACCAAATACCTCAAAGTTTGTCGTTATCCTTATTCGCTTTTAAGGCTTTAATTCGATTTAGATACTCGATGTCGAATTGGTCTTTGGGGCGGTTTAATTTCTGTTTGTTCAACAACAAATGGTTAAGGTGGAGAAAACGTACCTCAACGTCTTCGAGGTGCCTTTTTGTACATGCCGCTCCGGCGAATCATTTGGGTAAACAAGTGCAATTTTTCGAGATCGCTGCGAAAGATGTCGCGCAGCAAACGTTCATCTTCCGATTCATGCACAAACCCGGGCTTTTCTGCAGATAGATTGTCATTAACCCTATCTGGCTTTGTCTTGTTTCCGCTAGGGGATTGCATGTTGACTAAATTGAGTTCGTAAGGGCTACTAAGGTAACGCAGAATGTACAATTTAACAAGACAATGGCCTTACAATAAATCCGGACTTTACAATCGGGTAAATTTCAAAGCCTTGCCCAATATAAGCTCTTTTTTACCAAGGCTCGATTTGCGAGCGATGAGGTTAATGAGAAGAAGGGTAAGGAGATTTTTCATAGATGGGATAGTTATTCGATTTCAAAAGTAATTTTATGTAGTAGAAAGAAAAAAGTATAAAGTGTAAAGGAGGAAAATCAAGCTCCGGGCTTTAGCCCGGATTTAATAAAATTCCCGTAATGAATAGCTCAGGATTTTAATCCTGGGATAAAAATAAAATTCCCGTATCAATAGCCCCGGATTTCAATCCGTGTTGAGGAAATTGCACGATGAGATTTTGAACCCGAGGATATTCAAGCCCCTGCCCCGAGAGGAACGATTCGGGGCGGATTTAATTTAAATTTCCGTATCAATAGCCCCGGATTTCAATCCGGGGAATAAAATATGAGATTTTCTAATGCTCGAAAAACAGCCCGAATAATCATTTCGTTTTTCAATTTCCCAGGATTGAAATCCTGGGCTAAGATTGAAATCCTGGGCTAAGATTGAAATCCTGGGCTAGATTCGAAATCCTAACCCAACTTTCTACTTTCCAACTTTTTACTTTCCAACTCCCGACTTGTCCATTTTAGTGCGGAATACCAAGATTTTGTAAAATAGCATTCGCGGTATCTGTAAGTTTTCCTTTAATAATAATTTCTTTTTGAATTAAGGAATTAAACATTCTTGCATCAGTAACTCGTTTATTTTCAG
>JBKCFX010000136.1:0-1290 GCA_046303595.1 Bacteroidia bacterium | reverse complement strand
CCAGGCTTCGCCCAGCGTTTCGCGCACCATAACGAGATAATGTAGCGCCAGTTTTGAAGTAGCGATACCTCCAGCGGGTTTCATGCCAATCATGATGCCGGTTTCGTAGTAATAATCGCGGATGGCTTCGAGCATTACCAGCGTTACGGGCATCGTGGCGGCCGGTTGTACCTTGCCGGTTGAAGTTTTGATGAAATCGGCTCCGGCACGAATGGCCAAATCGGATGCACGGCGTACATTGTCGAGTGTGCTGAGTTCGCCGGTTTCGAGTATGACTTTGAGGTGCGCTTTTCCGCAGGCTTCCTTCACCGCCGCAATTTCATCGAACACGAAGTTAAAATCGCCCTGAAGGAATTTCCCGCGCGAAATCACCATATCAATTTCGTCGGCGCCTTCGCTTACAGCAAAACGGGTGTCGTCGAGTTTTACCTTTAGCGGCGCTAATCCGCTGGGAAATGCTGTTGCAACTGAGGCTACATTGATGTTGCTTCCTTTTAGCGCCTTACGTGCTGTACGCACCATGGTTGGATACACACATACTGCAGCAACCTGCGGCACACCGGGCAGCGCATCGTGCGGATGCATGGCTTTGTAGCAGAGCTGTTTTACCTTGCCTTCGGAGTCTTTGCCTTCGAGCGTGGTAAGGTCGATCATGCTCATGGCCAGTTTAAGTCCGGCTACTTTTGTTTCGCCTTTAATGCTGCGGGTCTGAAATCGAGCACAGCGTTCTTCAACGGCAATTTGGTCGACCGGCGGCGATTGTAACGGGTGATTGGTAGAATGAATGTTTCCCATGCAGGAATGAAATTTTTCCAAATGTACAAATTGTTGCATACACCTTTCGAACGCAATTATTCTCTGTTAAACAGAAAGCGCAGAGCGGCCGGAAATCGTTTGCTCCAAGCCTTTTCGCTATGGTCTTCACCCAATGCAACATGATGCATGAAGTTTGTTTCGGAATAGCCTTTTGCCATAAAAAGCGAGCAGGCTGCTTCGTGGTGATTTTTGTAGAGCGAATCGAGTGTTTCGGTTCCGGTATCGAGGTAAATACGTTGGTTATTCGTGGCTGGGGGAAGATTTTTGGAAAGATAATCCATCATCGCCTGCGGAAACGGATTCTGCACATTACGGTGAATGCCCGTCCAATGCGTCGAAAAGCAGGCAATCCCGCCAAAAACCTCAGGATATTCGCATAGTCCATAAAGCGAGATGAGTCCGCCCATGCTGCTGCCGGCCATAAAGGTTGATTCGCGGTTTGATAACGTAGAGAAATTTCGATCCATAAATGGT
>JBKCFX010000135.1:0-4152 GCA_046303595.1 Bacteroidia bacterium | reverse complement strand
TTGCAGCGATTGAGTATTGCTGAATCTCCACAAAATTCTCTTTGCCATTGCTTAAAATGGTATAGGGAATCGAAATTTCAAACGTTGAATTGGTTCCTGTGTTTTCGGCAACTTGGGTAAACGAAGCCGTTGTAATAGACTCCTTCATCCGAGGCGCGTCGTCCATCATTACAGCACCTGCAGCTGCGGGAGCATTCATCATTTCGTAGCTACGTGTTGCCGATTTGGTTTTATAGCGTGGTTGCGTCGGATCTATCAGCGAAAGCCACCACGGATTTAAAAGGGGTTGTGTATTGCCCATCGCCGGATTTCCGGTGCTTAAAGCAAGTTTAATGTTTTTCCAGTCCTGTCCGGTATTCTGAATAATATTTGCCTTTGCAGCAATTACGGCTTTTGAGTTTACATCCTTTACACGAATATCGTACGAGGGCGACCACCCACAATTGGTAACATAATAACTAAGTTCAAAGTTCGCAAGTCCGGACGTAGATGCATTGAGCTGAACAGTTATTTCGCCGGTTGGCTTCATTTGGTTATTGCGCATCTCGTTCATTTGCTGACTAATTGCGGCAATTCGTTCGTTGTTGCGCTTTTCTTTTTGTTCTATTTCATATTTCTTCAAACTACTTTCCTGCATCCGATTGCGTACAAATTCGGTGAGTTTGGCGAGTTCGGCCGCACTTACGCCGTTATTCGCGCCGCCAATGCTGCGATTTGCACTTAACATGGCGATTTCTTCTTCGTAACCTTTGCGGGTTATTCCGAGGCGGGCATTTTGGTCGGTGTAGTATTTCACCGAATCTTCGAGCTGTTTAAATTCTTTAAAATCCTGTGGTTTGAGGTAATTCAGCCCATAATTAACAGACAAGATGGTAACGGCGGCATCGGCTTTTACCTGTACCGAATTTTGGTCGATGTAGTTCGATAACATTTCGAAAACGATGGTTTGCCGCCCATCCTTTAACGTGGCTTTTCCGCGCGAGGTAATTTGAGCACCGTTAAGGTAAACCAGCGCTTCTTCGGGCTTGGTTAATACACGGGTTTCGGATTGCGCATTAAATTCTGCGAAGAGGCTGCACGTGAGCAGCATGCTTATGAAGATTGCTTTCATGGTTCTGTCTTTTTGTTCGCCCGCTTTATGTTTTTATTTTTGATCGGTTCAAAAACCCGCGATTTTTTTTCCTTTGTGCAAATTACGCAAATCTTATGGCACTCATTAAAGAAGTTCGTGGCTTTAAACCACAAATCGGCAACAATTGCTATTTAGCCGAAAACGCAGTTGTAATTGGCGATGTTGTAATAGGAGCCGATTGCAGCGTGTGGTTTCATGCTGTTGTTCGCGGTGATGTAAATACCATCCGCATTGGCAATAAGGTCAATATTCAGGATGGTGCCATTATTCATTGCACGTACCAGACGGCCGCCACCGAAATCGGCAATCGGGTATCCATTGGGCACCGTGCCTTGGTGCATGGCTGTAAACTCGAAGACAATGTGCTGATTGGAATGGGTGCCATCGTGATGGATCATGCCCTGGTGCAGACCGGAAGCATTGTTGCCGCCGGTGCCGTGGTACTCGAAAATTCAGTTATCGAAAGCGGCTGGATTTGGGCAGGTGTTCCGGCCAAACCGGTGAAAAAGGTGAGCGGAGAACTGGTAAAAGGACAAATAGACCGCATCGCCGACAATTACCTAATGTATGCGAGCTGGTTTAAGCATGATGAACAGTATTAACCGAATAAATTGTATGTCAAATTTACATTATACCTTCGCCCAAAAAATAAATCCTATGCGTTCAGCATTTCTATTCATTGTTTCAATCATTCTATTCTCCGGTATTTCTGATGCTCAGTCTGCCAAAAAACAACTCAGTTTGCAGGAGATCTGGGCATCGCGAACTTTTGCACCATCCTTTGTACAAGGCTTCGAAAGCATGAACGATGGCAAACATTATATTGCTATGGAAGCCGGAGAAAGCGGACAAATGCTTGTAAAGTATAGTTATGCAAGCGGAGAAAAAGTTGAAGAGATTTGGAATTCGAACGATTATACCGTTGAAGGCAAACCGCTCGAAATGGATTCGTATACCTTCTCTTCCGACGAAAGCAAACTGCTCATTCCAACCGAAACCGAACCGTTGTACAGGTACTCGAGCCGATCGAATTTTGTTGTTGTAGACCTTAAAACAAAAACAGCTACATACCTTAGCAAGGAGGGTGGCAAACAGGCCTATGCGACCTTTTCGCCGGATGGTAAAAAAGTAGCATTTGTGCGCGATAACAATCTGTTCATTAAATTCCTAGATGCCAATCGCGAAATTGCTGTTACGACCGATGGGAGGTGGAATGAGGTGATTAATGGTGCAAGCGACTGGGTATATGAAGAAGAATTTGCCTTGAAGGAAGCCTATTTCTGGTCGCCCGACAGCCGCAAACTCGGCTTTTTACGCTTCGACGAAAGTCGGGTGAAAGAATTCAATATGGCTACATACGGCAGTTTGTACCCCGGCGAATACCGCTACAAATACCCAAAAGCAGGCGAGGAAAATGCGCGTGTTTCGGCCTTTGTATACGATACCGAATCGGGGAAAAGTGTTCCGGTACAAACGGGCGACGATCCTGAGAAATACCTGCCGCGCATGACTTGGAACCACGATGGCAGCAAAGTGTGCATAACCCGCATGAATCGTCTTCAAAATCACCTCGAATTGCTTTTGGCCGACCCGTCAACAGGCACGGTTTCGGTTTTACTTGAAGAAAAAAGCAAAACGTATATCGACATTCACGATAATTTGAAATTCCTTAGCAATGGTAAGCAGTTTCTATGGACCAGCGAGCAGGATGGATTTAACAGCGCTTACCTGTATGACATAGGCGGTAAAAAGCCAAAGTCGATTTCTATAGCAGGTGCCGATATTACTGCCATTTACGGGTACGATGAGAAAAACGCTCGGCTCTGGTACCAAGCAGCCTGGCCCAACCCCATGTCGCGCACTGTTTTTTGGGCAACGACGAAAGGCACTAAACCACTTATAAAGGCATCGGGGCATCAGGATGCGGAGTTTAGTGCAGATTTCAGCTATGCCTTGATCACGCTTAGTTCGGCTTCAAACCCTTTATCGTTTGAGTTGTATGCAAGCAATGGTAAGTTGGTACGCGTACTCGAACAAAACAGCGGATTGAAGGAGAAACTAAACGAATATGCTTTATCGGCAAAGGAATTCATTCGTATACCAAACGGCTTGGGCGATTCGCTAAATGCGTGGATGATAAAGCCGCCCGATTTCGATGCAAGGAAGAAATATCCGGTGTTTATGACCGTTTATGGTGGACCGGGACACAACACGGTTGAAGACCAGTGGGAAGGTTCGAATTATTTATGGCACAACCTGCTAGCGCAAAAAGGCTACATTGTGGTTTCGGTCGATAACCGTGGAACGCAATATCGAGGCGAGGCATTTAAAAAATCGACCTATATGCAATTGGGAAGATACGAAACGGAAGATCAGATTGCGGCTGCGAAATATTTGGGCACGCTTACTTTTGTGGATGCCGCGAGAATTGGTATTCAGGGTTGGAGTTATGGAGGCTACATGAGTTCGTTGTGCATTACCAAAGGCGCCGATGTCTTTAAAATGGCGATTGCCGTGGCACCGGTAACCAACTGGCGGTATTATGACTCGATTTATACCGAGCGTTTTATGCAATTGCCGCAAAACAATGCGGCCGGTTACGACGACAATTCGCCCATTAACCATGTTGCGCGGTTAAAAGGGAAATATTTGTTAATTCATGGCACTGCCGACGACAATGTTCATTTTCAGAATTCGGTCGAGATGGTTTCGGCCTTGGTGAAGGCCAATAAGCAGTTCGATATGTTCATGTATCCCGATAAAAACCATGGCATTTACGGGGGCAATACGCGTCTGCATTTGTATGGGATGATGACCGATTACATTTTACGAAATCTGTAATTGTTGCAAAAATTGATATGCTGAAAAATGGTTTCTAATCAAAAAAAGATTAGTTTTACCATCCTTAAAATCAATGCAAATCGAAAAATGGCTTTTTCATTTCGTCTGGACAAGCTCGGAAAAGTAATTGGCGCAGCAATTTTTGCATGTTTGCTATCTATTGCAACCTTAGCCTTAAA
>JBKCFX010000134.1:0-9480 GCA_046303595.1 Bacteroidia bacterium | reverse complement strand
TATTTCAGGCTTCTGCACAGAAACCGAAGAGGAGCATGCAGACACGCTGAGTTTAATGGAGAACGTTCGCTATGATTTTGCCTACATGTTTCGTTATTCTGAACGCCCGAAAACATTAGCAGAGCGCAAATACAAAGACGATATTCCGGAAGAAACGAAGCTTCGAAGACTGAACGAAATCATCCAACTTCAGAACAGATTATCGCTCGAAAGCAACCAGCGCGATGTTGGCAAAATATTTACCGTGCTCGTTGAGGGTCCATCGAAACGTTCGCCCGAATATCTTGCAGGACGAAACAGCCAGAATAAAGTAATCGTATTTCCGAAAGAGAATTATCTCGCCGGAACACATGTTAATGTTTTGGTTGAGTCGTGCACTGCAGCAACGCTATTGGGCACCGCTGTTTCGAAAACAAAATAGAATTTGCGCACATGAATCTAACGGATATAAAAAACCGCTTTGGCATTATCGGTACAGCCCCGGCCTTAGATCGTGCAATTGATACCGCATGGCGGGTGGCATCAACCGATCTTACCGTGTTAATTACCGGAGAGAGTGGAACAGGGAAAGAGGTTTTTTCGAAACTTATTCATTCTTTTTCGACCCGCAAACACGGTTCGTTTATCGCTGTAAACTGTGGTGCAATTCCGGAAGGTACAATCGACTCTGAGTTGTTTGGACACGAAAAGGGTTCTTTTACGGGCGCCAACGAAGCGCGTAAAGGGTATTTTGAAGTGGCGAACGGCGGAACAATTTTTCTCGATGAAGTTGCTGAATTGCCGCTTCAAACCCAGGTACGTTTGCTTCGCGTGCTCGAGTCGGGCGAGTTTATTAAAGTTGGTGCATCAAAGGTTATAAAAACAGATGTGCGTATCGTTGCCGCTACGAATGTTAATATCCCCGACGCGATAGCGAAAGGAAAGTTTCGCGAGGATTTATATTACAGGTTAAATACAGTGCCAATTGTTATTCCTCCGCTGCGTGAACGGGGAGGAGATGTGGCATTGTTGCTTCGAAAGTTCGCATCAGACTTTGCAGAAAAATACCGCATGCCGGCAATTCGTCTTGATGAGTTGGCAACACAGCAATTGCTTAATTACCGTTGGCCGGGGAATGTTCGCCAGTTGAAGAATGTAACTGAGCAAATCTCCATTATCGAAAACGACCGAATGATTGGAGCTGAAATGTTGATGCGATATTTGCCGGGTCAACCGGGAAGCAATTTGCCGCAGGTTTCGCGACATGATCAAACGGCGGAATTTTCGGAGCGCGAAATTTTGTATAAAGTGTTGTTCGATATGAAGCGCGATATGGTGGAGATGAAAAAAATCCTCGCCGATATCATTCAGGGCAAGCCGGTTAGTCCACTAAGCGCAGACGACACCTCCGTATTTCATGCTGATGCTCCTGTTACTCCTCCGATAATAGCCGGTTATGGCTTGCCATCGGTTTATTCTCAACCTACAGGCTTTGTTGCTCCGGTTCAACACGCTCCCATAACGCATCACGAGGTGGTGGTTGAAGAACGCCTTTCGCTCGAAGATCAGGAGCGCGATTTAATCATTAAAGCATTAGAGAAGCATCGGGGAAGAAGAAAAAATGCATCCATTGAGCTTGGTATATCGGAGCGAACGCTGTATCGAAAAATCAAGGAGTATGATATCAACCTCTAATTTTTTTCGAAAGCTCAGTTTTCTGCTTATACTAATAAGCGGACTCTTTTCCTGCAAAATTTCGATGAATGCTGGCGACGCCGGAAATGCAAAAACCATCAGCATCGCTTTTTTCCCAAATAACGCCAGCCTGGTTCAGCCAACGTTAAGTCAGGCCTTTACCGAAGACCTGCGAAATTTCTTTCAAAGCCAGAGCCGTCTTTCGCTGATACCCCGTTCGGGCGATTTACAGATTCAAGGTTCCATAACCGACTACCGCGTAACTCCGGTTGGCGTTTCGAACACTGCCGCAGCATCGAACCGATTGAGTATTAGTGTTCAGGTTGTATTTACCAATAGGCTCGACGAAACAAAGGATTTTGAACAAACCTTCACCCGATTTGCCGACTTTCCATCGAGTCAAAACTTAAGTTCTGTTGAAACAGAATTAATAAAAGAGATTAATTCACAGCTTTCGCAGGATATTTTTAACAAGGCCTTAATCAATTGGTAGCGATGCAAAAGCAGGAATTTTTGCAACAAATGCAGCATCTTTCGGGTGAACCGAATCCGGGAATTGCAGAAGTGATTTCCCGCTTTCCGTTCTTTTACACCGCGCACCTTTTGGAGTCTATTCATTTATACGAAACCCATTCAGTAAAATTTGAGGAGACCATTCGCACAACATCAATGCTGTCTCCAAATCGCGAGCTGCTGAAACGCTTTGTGGAAGGACGAAGTGTTACGATAGTGGAGAAGGATCAGGAAATACCCAAAACGCCTGAAGTTATTTTTAGCGAAGATGCACCATGTGTTCCAATCGAAATAAACACAGAACCTGCAGTACTTGAGCAAATTGCGTCCTACCCCGAACTTGTAAATGCGGAGCAAACGGCTTCAAGGCACGAAGACAATAAGGTTGAAGCACCTGAGCGCAGGATGTCTTTCTCGGCATGGCTTAAACAAATCGGAGGGAAAGCGCAACCTGTCGAACAGCCCTCTGCCGAGGAATATGATCGCGAGGCGCTTATCAGGAAGTTTATTGAAACGGAGCCACAAATTAGTAAGCCACAGAAAGCCAGTTTTTATTCTGCAGTCGAAATGGCCCGGAAAAGCACCGAAGAGCGAGACGATATTGTTTCTGAAACACTGGCCGCTGTTTACGCACAACAGGGCGACATTGCACGGGCAACGCGCATATATCAAAAATTGTGTTTGGTATATCCCGAAAAAAGCAGTTACTTTGCGACCCTTATAAAAAAACTGACAACTCCTCTTTAATCGTAACGCAATGACAACAATCGTTTCAATACTCATACTCATAACGTGCATCCTTTTAATTCTAATCGTATTGGTTCAGAATTCAAAGGGAGGCGGATTGTCTTCGACCTTTGCGTCCAGTAACCAAGTAATGGGCGTACGTAAAACAACCGATGTTCTTGAAAAGGCAACTTGGACACTCGCATCGGCGTTAGTTGTTCTTTGTCTCGCCGCCACTGCAATGAAGACACAGTCGGGCGAAAGCAATATGGACACAATTTCGTCTCGTAAGGCCGACGAAGGGACAGCGGCGCCAGCTCCGACGCCGGCGCCAATGCCAAGCCCATCTCCTGCTCCAGCCAAACCATAGTTAAATTCAAGACATACACGAAAGCCATTCTGCCAAAAACGGAATGGCTTTTTTGTTTTTGGCAGAACCTGTGACAATTTGTACGCCCGGAAAGGCTGTTTTCTGCGTGGCATATTGTTCGCTAAGCGCGGGCAAAATTTTGTTTCACCCAAAAATTTAAAATTTATGTCAGAAGTAACCATTCGTCCGCTTCATGATCGCGTGTTGGTCGAAGCAGCCGCGGCAGAAGAGAAAACAGCAGGAGGGATTATCATTCCCGATACCGCAAAAGAGAAACCGCAGCGCGGAAAAGTTGTTGCAGTAGGAACCGGAAAAAAAGACGAGCCAATGACTGTTAAGGTTGGCGATGAAGTTCTTTATGGAAAATATGCCGGAACCGAAATCTCGCATAACAACAGAGAATACCTGATCATGCGCGAATCAGACATTTTTGCAATTCTTTAATCACTAAATTCAAGAAATCACCATGGCAAAAGAAATCACATTCAATATTGAAGCCCGCGACCAGTTGAAGCGCGGAGTAGATGCATTAGCAAATGCTGTTAAAGTTACGTTGGGCCCTAAGGGAAGAAATGTAATTATCGATAAAAAATTCGGCGCGCCTACCATTACAAAAGATGGCGTTTCGGTGGCAAAAGAAATAGAGCTCGTTGACCCTATTGAGAATATGGGGGCTCAGATGCTGAAAGAAGTGGCATCGAAAACCGCCGATATCGCCGGCGATGGCACCACAACAGCTACTGTTTTGGCTCAGGCCATCGTAACTGCAGGTTTGAAACACGTTGCAGCCGGAGCGAATCCAATGGATTTGAAGCGTGGAATCGACAAAGCGGTTGGTGCTGTTGTAAACAATCTTCATTCGCAAAGTGCATCGGTAGGCGATGACAACCAAAAAATTGAGCAGGTTGCCACCATCTCTGCAAACAACGATGTAACCGTAGGGAAACTTATCGCAGAGGCAATGGGTCGCGTTAAGAAAGAAGGCGTTATAACCGTTGAAGAAGCAAAGGGCACAGAAACAACGGTTGAGGTTGTAGAAGGCATGCAGTTCGATCGCGGTTATATCTCTCCGTATTTTGTAACGGATGCCGAGAAGATGGAAGCTGTACTAGAGAATCCATATATCCTGATTTACGACAAGAAAATCTCGAGCATGAAGGACTTGCTTCCGATACTTGAAAAGTCTGTACAAACAGGGCGTCCATTGTTGATTATTGCCGAAGATGTAGACAGCGAAGCATTGGCAACACTGGTTGTGAATAAAATCCGTGGGTCGTTGCGCATTGTTGCGGTTAAAGCACCAGGATTTGGCGATCGCCGTAAGGCAATGCTAGAAGACATCGCAATACTTACCGGCGGTCAGCTTATTTCTGAAGAGCGTGGCTACAAATTGGAAAATGCCGATTTAACGTATTTGGGTCGTGCAGAGAAAGTAACCATCGACAAAGACAATACAACGATTGTCGGCGGTTCGGGAGCAAAAGAGGACATTACAGCACGCGTTAACCAAATTAAGGCGCAGATGGAATCAACAACTTCCGATTACGATCGCGAAAAATTACAGGAGCGTTTGGCAAAACTTGCCGGAGGTGTTGCTGTGTTGTATGTTGGTGCAGCAACTGAAGTTGAAATGAAAGAGAAGAAAGACCGTGTTGACGATGCCCTACATGCTACACGCGCTGCGGTAGAAGAAGGAATCGTACCGGGCGGCGGTGTTGCCTACATACGCGCTATTTCGGCACTTGATGGCTTCAAAGGGGAAAACGATGACGAAACGTTTGGCGTTAACATCGTGAAGCGTGCACTTGAAGAGCCGCTACGTCAGATTGTTGCCAATGCCGGTGGCGAAGGTTCTATCGTTATCCAAAAGGTGAAAGAGGGCAAGGCCGATTTCGGCTACAATGCACGCACAGAGACCTATGAGAACTTGCTTTCTGCGGGTGTTATCGATCCCACAAAGGTGACCCGTGTGGCGCTTGAAAATGCAGCATCTATTGCTGGAATGCTCTTAACAACCGAATGTGTTCTTTCGGAAAAGAAAGAAGAGGGTGGCGCTCCGGCAATGCCAAGCCCGGGAATGGGTGGCATGGGCGGAATGATGTAGTTCCAAAATACCAATAAAACAAAAAGCCTCCAAATCTTACTTTTGGGGGCTTTTTGCGTTTACGTTAGAAGATTTCATTAGGAATTCTCGTTTTTTAAAAATAAATTCGATTTATTCAAAGATGAAATTCCGCCTAACATATATAATGGCATTTTCGGTTTTTGCAATTTTTGCAAAAGCGCAAACCTATCATTTTGGCGGAGGTTTTACCTACATGAATCATTTCATGTTTAACAAGCATATAAAATTTGAGGGAAACGATTCGACCTATGTTTTTTCCAGTTCTTGGGGCGGCGGAATAATGGCTGCTGCGTATTTCGATCCGGGAGCATATTATTTTCGAAAGCTTTACGGTGTTAAGGCCGAACTTCAATTTTCCCAGTCTGTTCAATCGTATAAAGTTTACCCGGGCAATGGGCTTGCTGATGCCGGAACGTTTTATAAGTTCAGAACACAGGCCAATTATCTGGATGTACCCGTAATGTTTAACTTCTGCAATTCTCACCACCAGGGTTTTACGGTTGATGTTGGGCCGCAGATTTCTTTTTTACAAAATGTGCGTGTAAAGGCCGAGGAAACAACGGTTGGTGACCGTCAAATTCCAGAACTGACCAAACAGGACTTTAAACCGGTTATTTTTTCCGGGGTTTTAGGTGCCGGTTGTTTTTATAATTTTTCGGAAACCTTCGCCATGATTGGAACCTTTCGCGTAGGCTGTTCTTTCAGCGATATGCGGGTGCGTCGAGAGGGAGTAGAAGACTATGGCCCTACACGTCGTTTTTGGGCGGGAGCCTGCGTATTGGGAATCTATAAAATACCGAAGTACTATTCTACGCGCAAGCGCGGCTATCAATATTATAAACGCCAGTTAAGCAAAAGATAAATGGTGGCTGTTGTTTCAGGCGCCAGCGGATTAACAGGCTCTTTTCTATTGACTCAACTCGATAGCGCTGCACAATTCGATACAGTATATGCATTCGTAAGAAAGCCCTTGGTAACCAAACAAGCCAAGGTTGTTGACGTTTTATTTTCCGACGATTTCATGCCTGTTTCCGATCAAATTCCGGAAGGCGCCATTTATTTTTGTTGTTTAGGCTCAACTATTAAGAAAGCGGGAAGCAAGGAGCAATTTTATTTTGTAGATGTTACGCTTGTCGGAAAATTTATACAGCTGGCAGAAGCCAAATCGGCGCACTCATTGGTTTTGCAGTCTTCTGTTGGTGCCGGAAGCCCCGGAAAAAATTATTATCTATCTTGTAAAAGGGAAGCAGAAAATTTGCTTTTGGCTTCGAAAATTCCAAACAAGTACATCGTTCGGCCGTCGCTGTTAATTGGCGCGCGTAACGAATTTAGGTTTGGAGAACGAATTGCACAAATGCTAATGCCTGTGCTTAATTGGATGATGATTGGTAAATTGAGGCGCTACCGATCGATTTCGGCAGAATTGGTTGCTAAGGCCATGCTGAATTTAGGTGCGAAGAACCGGGAAGCAACCGCAATAATTGAGTCGGAATCTATTCAGGATTTGGCTTCCGGTCGGTAAGCAATAAAAATATTCAGGTAAATGGCGCGTGCCCAACGGAACAATAGGGGCGCAAAGCCAATCAAGGCAAGTGTATTGGCAATAAAGAACTCAAGCGCATTAAAGCCAACCAATATATCGATAATCAGCACGCCCACGCTTAAGGCCACACCAAGCGCATAACTCACATACATAGCGCCCTGAAAAAATCCGGGTTCGCGCTCGTAATGCAAGCCGCAAACCGGGCAATCGGAGTGCATTTTGTCCCAATTGGTCATTTTATAGGGGTTCTTGTTGATGAACAATGGCCCATCTTGGCAACGCGGACATTTTTGACCTAAAATGGAATAGAGCTTCGTTCCTTTCAAACCCATTTGTTAAAATTTGAAATCAAAGGTAATGCGATGCCTTTAAATAATAGGGTGACAAAAATCACCCTTGCTATAAAAAGCTGAAGAAAACGGGTGTAATTTTGACGGCGGATGATAACAGTTGGCAATTTATCGGTATTGTTCGGAGGCAAACCGCTTTTCGAGGACATTTCGTTTATGATTCAATCGCGCGACAGGGTTGGCTTAACCGGAAAAAACGGCGCGGGAAAATCAACCTTGCTGAAAATTATTGCGCGGCAGCAAGAACCTACAAAAGGATCTGTTTCGGTTCCTAATGGGTATAGAATTGGGTATTTGCCTCAGGAAATGAACCACAACAGCGGGACAACTATTTTCGAAGAAGCTCGAACAGCATTTGCTGAGGTTTTGGAGCTGGAAGAGGAAATTTCCACATTGAGCAATCAACTTGAAACCAGAACGGATTATGAATCGGACGAATACCATCAGATTATCGAACAGCTAAACGATGCAGGACAACGACTTTCTCTTCTTGGATCGGGCTCTGTTGATGGCGAAACCGAGAAAGTACTGTTGGGTCTTGGTTTCCGCTCATCCGATATGAACCGCCAAATGGATGAGTTTTCGGGAGGCTGGAAAATGCGCGTTGAACTAGCGAAAATTCTACTTCAATCGCCCGATGCGGTTTTGCTCGATGAGCCAACCAACCACCTCGATATCGAAGCAATTCAGTGGCTCGAAGGCTTTTTATCGGGCTACCCCGGAGCAGTTATTCTGGTTTCGCACGACCGCGCCTTTTTAGATGCGGTTACAAACCGAACCATCGAAATTACAGTTGGCCGTATTGAGGATTATAAAGCATCCTACAGCAAATACGTAGAGTTACGAAAGGAACGGCGTGAGTTGCAGATGGCGGCCTACCTGAACCAGAAAAAAATGATTGAGGATACTGAGAAGTTCATCGACCGTTTTCGGTACAAAGCAAGCAAAGCGGTTCAGGTTCAATCGCGCATAAAACAACTCGATAAGGTTGATCGCATCGAAGTGGAGGAGGAAGACAATTCGGCAATACACTTTCGTTTTCCTTCGGCTCCTCGGTCCGGAAAAGTTGCAGTGAATGCTGCGGGAGTTGCAAAGAGTTTTGGAGAAAAACGTGTTTTAAACAAGCTCGATTTTATGGTCGAGCGCGGCGATAAAATTGCTTTTGTTGGTCGAAATGGTGAGGGAAAAACCACCCTTTCCAAAATTATCACAGGCTCGCTAGAACATGAAGGACTTGTTGAACTGGGCCACAACGTTGAGCTTGGATACTTTGCTCAAAATCAGGCCGACACATTAAACCCTTCGCTTACTGTTATGGAAACGCTTGAGCAAGTAGCCGGCACAACCACAACACAACAGATTCGCAATATTTTGGGAGCCTTCTTGTTTGGTGGGGAAGCCGTCGACAAAAAAGTGAAAGTGCTCTCGGGAGGCGAAAAGGGACGATTGGCCATAGCCCGTTTGTTGATGCAACCGGTGAACCTCCTTGTGCTCGATGAGCCAACGAACCATCTTGATATGCGTTCGAAAGACATTTTGAAAGAAGCCCTTAAGCAATATGACGGAACGCTAATTCTGGTTTCGCATGACCGCGAATTTCTGGACGGATTATGCAATAAAGTTTTTGAGTTTAAAAGTGGAGAAATTCGCGAATTCCCGGGTGGAATTTTTGATTTTTTACAAAGTCGAAAACTGGAAACGCTGAAACAACTTGAACAAGCAAAAGCGGCTGAAAAAAAGCCCTCAACACCGGTAGCTGAGCCAAAGAAAACAGCAAATCCCGAAAACGAGAAACAGCGCAAACAGCTTCAAACAAAAATTCGAAATGCAGAAGAACAAATAGTATTGCTCGAAACAAAGGTTGAAAAGCTAGAAGCCGAACTGGCAAATCCGGAAACGTATGCAGATACAGCTAGATCGACGCAGTTGCTAAACGAACACACAAAAACGAAAGCCGAACTTGATTCCGCCATGCAAAACTGGGAATCGATCGTTTTACAACTCGATTCGCTTTAACCATTTCCGGTGGCTTCCCAGGTTTTACCCGGAAGTGATCGAACCAGTTTTTTGAATTCGAGCGAAAGCAATGCAGCGGAAATCATGTGGTGTTGCAAATCGACGGCATCGCAGATTTTATCGAGCGAATTTACTCCCTTGCGAATGAGCGAAAGCAATAATG
>JBKCFX010000133.1:0-6462 GCA_046303595.1 Bacteroidia bacterium | reverse complement strand
ATCATTCAAAAGGCGCATCTGGATGATATGCAGGGAGATATTGTTCAACTAGAGGACATTATTTCCGATGAAATCAAGAAAAACCAGACCGCTGCCGATCATCGCCGCCATGCGATTCCTGAAAAACTGAATCAGGACATGGAACAATTTCGAAAATTGTTCTACGAACTGCGTAAGAATTTCATGGAATACATGGTTAAAGTGATGTAAGGCTTTTGTTATTTGTTAGGAGCGTGTTCCAAGGAAGAGGTCGGCAATTTGTTCGGCCTCTTTCATTTTTGTAGCCCAGCCCCAGCTTAACCTAAAAAAACACTTCGCTTCTTCGCTCGAATAGCCCAAGGCCAGCGGCACATGCGATAGCCTGCCGTCAATTGCCTGGCAAGCCGAGCCACTAGAGAAACACACTTCTGGGAGTTTTCGAATCAAATCCTTTGCTAAAATTCCCGGAATGCGCATGTACAATGTATTGGGAAGTTCTGGCGCCTCGGGCAAACCAACAGCGCCCAATTCCGAAATAAGGAAGCGCCCTAAATATTCCTTAATGGCCGAATACGCATCCCTGTGTTTAGACAAAAAATCCTTCGAAATTTCTGCGGCCTTTCCCATGCCCACAATCCCCGAGACATTTAGGGTTCCTGAACGCAATCCGTTTTCGTGTCTGCCCCCATGTAATAATGGAGTTAGCGTTTCTGCATCAATTGATTCTTTGCAATACAGCGCCCCCACGCCTTTCGGTCCGCCGAATTTATGCGCTGTCAATGCCAGGAAATCAACTCCAAGATTGTTTACATCAACATCAATTTTACCGCATGCTTGTGTGGCATCGCACACAAGAGCGCTTCCTGCTTCGTGTGTGATTGACGCAATTTCATGAACCGGATAAATATGACCGGTTTCATTGTTTGCCAGCATGCAGCAAACCATCAGTGTATCTTTTCGAAGTAAGAATTGAAATTGCTCAAGATCGGGCATCCCTGTTTTATTCAGAGGAATATATTCGATTTCGAATCCATGTTCTGAAAGGAAGTTTAACGTGTCGAGCACGGCACTATGCTCGGTTGGCAAGGTCAGAATATGTCGACCGCGATTTGCATTGGCCTGCGCATAGCCTTTTATGGCGAGATTCAGTGATTCTGTGGCGCCCGAAGTGAAGGTGATTTGTTTTGATTCTGCTCCGATCAAAGCAGCGGTTTGTTCACGTGCCCTTTCAACAGCCCGGTTTGCAGTTCGACCCAGCGAACATGAGGTGTTTGCCGGATTTCCGAAATGTTCAGAAAAATAGGGCAACATCGCATCCACAACCTCAGGCATTACGGGCGTTGTGGCGTTGTAGTCGAAATAGATGGGCTTCATGACTTTACTTTCTCCTTTATCCATCCGGTGTAGCGAATTATTTCTCCGTCTTCGGGCATAGCCGACCATTTTTTGATGAACTCCAAAATGTCGGGTTTCAATAATCGAGAGCCGAATCCATCCGTATTGTTTACAACAAGGTTCATCAATCGAATCAATTCGTATTCCTTACGGAATCTCTCCTGCCCCAATGTTTCAGCGAAAGTTTTTGTTATTTGGTCTTTCCGATATAGCCAGAAGTCAAAATCGCCTAACTCGAAACGGATAATCAATTCGGCAATGGCCATTTTAAATTTCACAGAATCGTCGGCTTTTTTGAATGAACTGCAAATAGCTGCCTTGCCCAATTGCCGAGCTGCCTGCTGAAATTGTTTCAGGTCGAAATAGCTTGTGGCAAGGTTGAGGTACACAAAAAGTTCATAAAAAGGGACCTTCTGCAGGTTCGGATTTTTCAGCAGATTTTGCAGGATTCCGATGGCACGCGGAATATCGAAAGTTGAATAATTGTTAACCAGCGCGTTGTAGTAAAATACTTCGTAGCGCTCATAAAGCAAATTGTTAAACTCCTGCATGGCCTGATGCAATTGTTCGGAAAACTGAAGCGATTCTTGAATCTTGCCGTTTTTAAATAAGCTGTTTACCATGAAGGTAAGCATTTGAAGCTTGGTTTCGTGGTTGCCGCGGTTGAAAAGCTGCTCGCCCGAAAATTCGGCGAAGGTCTTACGTACATATTCTTCAAGTGTTAGATAATCATGCTTTTGCAACAGGGTTTGACTTACGAGCCCGTAGACCTTTAGACGAAAACGTGGTGAGGCCGCCAGTTCCTTATCGTCCGCAAAGCGTGAGATTGTTTCTTCGAGAATCCCCAACAAATCCTGCTGGCGTTGCCCCATGTTTTGGGTGAGTTTCAAACGATGTGATACGATAGCCAATAAATCGTCGAGTTGCCTTATTCTGCTTAGGTTTCGCGTATTCTCCTTACGCAGGTTAACGTATGTTTCGGGGTCGATTACCAGCAATTCGTTCGAAAGGCGGATGAATTCTCCGTAAATAATGTCGAGAATTTCGTGAAACTCATTCTTCTGCGCCTTTAGTTCGGCTTTCTTAAGGAAGTGGAAAGCAAGGACAAATTTGTTTTTCGAATTGTAGATGCGCACAATTTGCATCAGTTTATAAACCGACAATAACTCTTCCTCATCGGCATGCTGCAATACCAGCGAACGATTGATGTCGTCGATGAGTCGGTTCTTTAATCGGTAAAATGCGTTTTTATCGCCATCTGCGTAAAATCGTTTCAGCGTTTTTCCTTCCGCATTTTCACGATTTTTTCGGAGTTCATCCAATAAATACAAATCTCTTCGTTCTTCATTTCCTTGTTGGCGGTGTGCAATCAACTTGAAGAAACGAAGTTCTTCTTTGTTCATTGAATCAATTATTTCGGGTAGAATATCCATATTAAATTCAATTTTGAGCGCGTAAGAACATTGCAATAATACCGATTTGCATTCAATTCCTTTTAATACTTTTGAATTGAAATCAATTCACACCATGGATTCTAAGCCACAACACTGTATCTTGCTTCTTATGAAGGCTGTGCTTCTGGCTGTTTTATGTGTGTTTGTGTCAATACCCACAATCGCGCAATTGAGGCTTGTTTCGGTTTCGTTACCCGATACGGTTGCGATGAACGATCAAATAAGCGTGCAGTTTACTGTTAAAAATCAAGGCGCCAATAGTCGCGTCGGAAATTTACAACTCGAATTCCTCAACAGCAGTAACGATTCCATAACATCGCCGCTTGGCGTTTATGAGAACACACTACAGTTTTTCGCTCCGCAACAAACGCGCGATTTTACGGTCGACATCGATATCACGCCAAGCTTTTTTGTGGAGGGGGGCAATACGGTTGTAATCTGGCCCTCGATGGTTACCGATCCCGAGTTACCCGCCGAATCTATCTTAAAATCCATTTATGTGTTGGGTTCAACAGGAGGCGTTGGGAAGTTTCAAAATGCGGAAACTTCTCTCATCAATCCCGTGCATGATGTGCTAATATTTCGTGATGCCTCCGGCGCATCTATCAACGGGAATGCCCATATTTACTCAGTTTCAGGGCAGTTAATCGAATTCCTTCGCGTGGATGGCGGAAAGGCAAAACTACCGGAATTGCCGACCGGAATTTATGTCGCTGTTTTGGTTCGCGAAGCCAAACCGACGCAATTCTTTCGCTTCGTTCACTTGCAGCCTTAATTTCAGCGAACAAAATACGCTGCGGCATTGTTCATACGCTTATTTTTGTCGAAACAAATCCGGGTATGGCATCAGACTTTTCGCACCTGCGTTATTGCACTTCATTAACAAAATACACGCGTTTCGAAACACGCGAAGTGCGTATTGGCGATTTGCTGATGGGCGGTAATAATCCGATCCGCGTGCAGTCGATGACCACTACCGATACGATGGATACGGCCGCCACGGTTGCACAGTCTATCCGCATGATTAAAGCCGGCTGTGAATTGGTACGCATTACTGCACCAAGTCTGAAGGAGGCACAGAACCTCGCGTTAATAAAAAGCGAATTGCGTAGGGCTGGATTCAACACACCATTGGTTGCCGACATTCATTTTACGCCCAACGCCGCCGAACTAGCTGCACGAATTGTCGAAAAGGTTCGCGTTAATCCGGGTAATTATGCCGATAAGAAACGCTTCGAAACCATCGATTATACCGATGCAGCATATGAGGCTGAATTGGAACGCATCCGCGAACGCTTTGTGCCGCTGGTGCGCATTTGCAAGGAATATGGAACCGCCATGCGCATCGGGACCAATCATGGAAGCCTCTCGGATCGTATTATGAGCCGCTATGGCGACAGTCCGCTGGGCATGGTTGAATCGGCCCTTGAGTTTATCCGCATCGCCGAGGCCGAAAATTTCCACAATATCGTTCTGTCTATGAAGGCGTCGAATACGCAGGTCATGGTGCAGGCATACCGCATGTTGGTTAACCGGATGATGCAGGAGAATATGAATTATCCGCTGCACCTGGGTGTTACCGAAGCCGGCGAAGGCGAAGATGGACGAATTAAATCAGCTGTTGGAATTGGCACCTTGCTCGAAGATGGCTTGGGAGATACCATACGCGTTTCGCTTACTGAGGAGCCCGAATTTGAAATTCCGGTTGCTCGCGCCCTTGCCGAACGGTACAGCAACAGAAATGCTCAAAAGTCGATTCCTGAAGTTGCGGCATGGCCGGTTCATCCGTTTGAACATCAGCGTCGTGCGTCGCGTTCGGAGGAGAATGTTGGAGGCAAGTCTGTTCCTGTAGTGGTGTCTGATTTTCGTTTTGAGAAACCCGAAAAGCCTTCGTATTTATACCGAGTAGGATATCAGTACGTGCAGGAAAGCGACAAGTGGAACATTCAGGATCAGGCTTGCGATTACGTTTATACAGGCGATGCAGCGGTCGACTTCGAAATTCCGGGTACACTTGGCATCATTCAGAATGCAGCGGTTTGGGACGATAAAAAGGTACGTACCTACCCTTTATTTACAACAAGTGAAGCATTAAGCGGGAATTTCAAGGTTTCCGCTAAGCTCAATTTTTTACTGCATGATGCGGCCGATTTCTCAGAAGCATTATTTCGGCTTTTAAAAGAAACCAACTGGGTGTTGGTATTGAAGTCATCGAATGTGCATGCTATGCCAGAGTTGAGACGTTTTGTGGTAGAGGTGATGCAGCGTGGAATTGATTGTCCGATATTGGTATATCGTGATTACACGAACGAAAGCGACGATGCATTTCAATTGTATGCAGCCACAGATTGCGGGGCATTGTTGAATGATGGTCTCGTTGATGGCATTTGGCTTCAACGCGGAAATATAAAGGGGAATCAAAAGTTCATCAACCAAACGGCATTTGGAATTTTGCAGGCAGCACGTGCGCGTATTTCAAAAACCGAATACATCTCCTGCCCAAGTTGCGGCCGTACCTTGTTCGATTTGCAGGAAACCACGGCGAAAATCCGCAAGCGCACCGATCATCTCAAAGGCTTAAAAATTGGCATCATGGGTTGCATCGTAAATGGTCCGGGCGAAATGGCCGATGCAGATTTTGGTTATGTGGGCACAGGAGTCGGAAAAATAACCTTATACAAGGGTCGCGAAGTGGTGAAACGTAATGTCGATTCGGAGCATGCCGTCGACGAACTCATCGGATTAATCAAGGAAAATAATTGCTGGGTAGAGCCTTCGGCAGAATAAAGACGATACGGTTTTTATACGAAGCGTTGTTTTATCCTGAACACGATTAACCTTACGTATAAAGTGTAAAGGCTACTTATTGTATTTATTGATGAAATCTAGCGGTTTGGAGCATTTCGGCTTCGAATAAATTTAATTTCTTACACCGGTAAGAAACCGGATTTCTGCGAAGGAAAATCGTGCAACCGAAAGAGTGTATATAAGGTAATAGATGCAGATAACGCATTAAGCAATTTGCAAATGAAAACTTTATACAAACAAATGATTTCAAAACCGATGGTACATCGGTTGATTTTAGCTACAGTCCTGCTTTTACCAACATTTGCAGGTGCTGCTAGTTACACGTGGACCGGAGCCGTTTCTTCGGAATGGGGCAACGCTTCAAATTGGTCGCCTTCGACCGGCACGCCCGATGTGGGTGATGATGTTACGATTGTATCTGGAAGCAACAATCCGATATTCGCGGAAGTAGCCGGCCTTAACAATTTTACGATCAATTCGGGAACCTTGAACCTGAATGGATTCACACTTACTGTAAGTGGTTCTGCCAATTTCAATGGCGGTTCAATTAACAACGGAGCAGTAAGTTGTTCTGGAACGGTAATTTTTGCCGGTACCACTTTTTCGGTTAACGTAACGACAAATTCGGCATCGGTTTCGTTCAATGGATCTACATTTAACAACCCGGTGAGCATTACAAAATCCGGATCTGGAAGTGTAACATCGTCGGGAGGCAACAGCTTCAACAATACATTTTCATTAACCAATACCGGATCGGGCGAGATTATTTTAGCGAATGTAAACCCCGATAGTTACAAACAGAATGTAAGTTTTACCAATTCGGGTT
>JBKCFX010000132.1:0-1180 GCA_046303595.1 Bacteroidia bacterium | reverse complement strand
ACTCCAATTCGGCTTTGGTCACTTTTGGGCAAAGTGAATTTACTGAATTCAAAAATGTTTCAATTGCTTCCTTCAATTTACTGTTTTAATGTTTATCTAATTGTCTCCATCGGCAGCCTGTGAAAAAACCATCTGTTTTCATCAATGGTTTGTTTAAAGAACTAGATAAAAACAAGATAATTATTTGGCTTTCTTGGCTAAATTATCTAAAAAAACGAGATGGAGTTTATATCCGGAATAAATCGGCATCAAATGCGATTGAGTAGTCTGGAAGATTCTATAAATCAGGATAATGTAGTTCGATTTGTTGATGCGTTTGTTGAAAAGCTTGATATAGAAAAGCTTGGTTTTGCGGTAATAAAACTGCAAAAAGAAGGTCGTCCGGCCTTCGATCGTAAGGTGTTATTGAAACTATACTTTTATGGCTATTTGAATGGCATTCGATCCTCGCGCCGTTTAGAGCGCGAGTGTACACTTAATCTTGAGTTGATTTGGCTTTTAGAGGGTCGCAGGCCTAATTACCATACCATTTCCGACTTCCGCAAATTGAACTGCGATGCATTGTGCAACACCTTCAAATTGTTTGTTTTGTTTTTGAAGGATATGGATATGATTGGCGGTAAAACCATTGCTGTAGATGGCACCAAAGCTCGCGCTCATAACAGTAAGAAGAACAACTACAATGCAAAGAAGATAGAGCGACATATCAAGCGTATCGAGGAGCAAACCCAAAGCTATTTAGCTGAAATGGATGCAAACGATAAAAACGAATCTGCACCAGTGGTTAAGAATGTCAAGGAGAAGCTCGCTCGCTTAGCATCTCAAAAAATTAGATATGAGCAACTAGCCGAACAGCTCGAACAGAGCGGCGAGCCCCAAATTAGCACAACAGATAAAGATGCGCGGGCTCTGTTGGTTCATGGCCAAGTAGTGGAAGTAAGCTACAATCACCAGGCTGCTGTTGATGACAAACACAACCTTGTAGTAGCTACCCACAGCATCAATCGCAATGATCGTAATGCATTGAGCGGTATTGGGCTGGAAGCGAAAGAGAATATAGGATTGGGAGAATTTGCATTACTAGCTGACAAAGGTTATCACAATGGTAGAGAAATAGAGACTTGTCAACAATACAATATCACAACCATTGTAGCCGAATCGGTGAAAGTTAATAGCAACG
>JBKCFX010000131.1:0-1404 GCA_046303595.1 Bacteroidia bacterium | reverse complement strand
ACACTATTATAATTTGAAGTGGAATGAAATCGTAGCAAAGCATTACGACACTTTAGATAACGAAGCATTCGACCAATTACTCATTGCTGCCGAAGTATTGGGCAGAGATTCCAGATTATTTCTGCTAAAATCAAAAACTATATCAGAAAGAGTGCTCAAAATATTGGAAACCAATTTGAAAGAGGCTTCCCAATCTGCTATAGCCAAAGATTGGGCAAAAAAACTAGCTAAAGAAATTGAGTATGCCTTTAAATTGCTTGGCGCATTTCAAAAAGGAATAACACATAAGGCGTAAGTACTATATAAAGAATACTCTACACTTTATACTTATTACTTTATACTCCATACTCACCGCCTACGCTTTTTCCAAACCACATCGGCCAATACCGAAGCTAGAATAAGGCCCGCCCCCAAGTAAAAGCCAAGGCCCAATTCGCGGTATTCCTGAAACACCACAAAGGCCAGTGCAATGCCGTAAACCGGCTCGAGGTTAATGCTGAGGTTTACCGTAAACGGACTCAAAAACCGAAGCGAACTGAGCGATAAGTTAAAGGCGATCACCGTGCAGAAGAAACTCAGCAAGGCCAAATACAGCCAGTCGCTGCCCGAGGGTGTCCATTTCCCGAGCGGCATCATTACATTCACGATCGGCAATAAAACACAAAGCAGCAGAAATCCGGTAAACAATTCGTAAAACGAAAGCAAACGCGAATCGTAACGGTCCACAAGACTTTTATTTAACACCGTAAACAAGGCGCTGAAAAACGCCGATGCCAGTCCCACGGCGATGCCTAACAAATGCTGTTTCTGATCTTCGGCCATCAGTGTTACGCCCAACACGGCAAAAACAGAAAGAACCAATTCTGCCTTGGCAATGGGTTTTCGGTGAATTATAGGGTCGAGTATCGCGGTAAACAGGGCAATGGTCGAAAGGCATATCATGGCCACCGAAACCGAAGCCAGTTTTATAGATCCGTAAAACAACAGCCAGTGCACCACAATTACCGATGAAACAGCAGTTATACGCACAATTTCTTTTGCCGATAATAAGCGCCATTTACCAATAAGGAGTACATAGCCCAACATGCCCAGCGCGGCCATCCACAGCCGATGCCACACCAGAATATTGGAATTCAATTCGATAAGTTGACCTAAAATCCCTGTAAAGCCAAACAGAAAAACGGCCGTATGCAGCTCGATATAGGCTTTTTTGTTAGCCATTAGGTTAAAAATGGATTGCTCGCACGTTCTCGGCCAATGGTAGTTTCACCACCATGTCCGCAACAAACCTCGAAATGATCCGGAAGGCTAAGCAGTTCACGTCGAATGGAGTTAATAAGCGTTTCGTAATCGCCACCGGGTAAATCGGTGCGGCCAATAGAGCCGTTAAACAATACATCGCCC
>JBKCFX010000130.1:0-1538 GCA_046303595.1 Bacteroidia bacterium | reverse complement strand
AACTGTTTTCGTTTACTATAGTCGGCTGTTTCGTGCAAGTAGAATTTTGCGGCCTTGTGATTAAGCAGTTTCAGCGCTTGCGCGGCTTTGATTATCGCAAAAACAGCATGAGGACGTTTTACAAATCCGCGAAAAAGTGCTATCCCTAGCAGATTTGTTGTTAAAAATTTATAAAAGACCGAAACCGGCATACCATCGGGGGCAAAAAGCCAAAGTTCCTCGATCTGGTTTGAACAGGCGCACGAAATACTCATTGCAATGCGCGCTCCGATTGAATATCCAACTAAACTGATTCGGTCTGTTTCGAGTGCCTTGCATACAATTTCAATGAATTCAGCGGCCTGCTCAGACTTAAAGAAAAAACCTTCCGACATTGAGGCATTTTTTCCATGGTAGGCCAAATCCATCAAAACGAGTGTATACGAATCATTCAACAAATCAGCAAGATGATTAAATGCTTGCGCATCCTGACCGTATCCATGGAATGCCAACAAAAAACGCTTGCCCGAACCTAAGAGCGGTGCCTGCCATTTATGCCCTTGAAATTCAATACTTATGTTGCGTTGTCGGCCGTCCATGCAGGTGTTTAAGGTCGAGGAAATTACTAAATTTTTAATGTATATGCTAAAATCTGTTCCATCCACAAGCGTCGATCGCGCAAGTCATACTTTGTATGTACTTTCGCAGCAAAATTTAGTTTAGATGGGCATGGAAGAAACCATTGTTATTACAGGAGCCAGCTCGGGAATCGGTAAAGCATGCGCTGAAGTACTCACCGCTCCGGGGAAACGGTTTATTATCACTGCGCGTCGAAACGAACGATTGCTGGAACTTGCCGCAGAATTAGAAAAAGGAGGAGCGCTGGTATGGACACATGCACTCGATGTGCGTTCGCGTGAAGCCTGCCAAAAATGGGCTGCTCAAATTCCGGATGCGTTCAGAAATGTTCGGGTGCTTATTAACAATGCCGGTTTGGCAGCCGGACTCTCGGAAATTCAGGCTGGCGATTTTTCAGATTGGGATTCCATGATTGATACAAACGTGAAAGGATTATTGTACACAACGGAAGCAATTTTACCCTTTCTGAAACGAACGCCCGGTGCCCATATCGTGAACATGGGTTCGATTGCCGGAAAGGAGGTGTATGCAAACGGAAATGTGTATTGCGCATCCAAACATGCCGTTGATGCCCTAACACGGAGCATGCGCATCGATTTGCTTCCGCTTGGCATAAAAGTAAGTTCAGTAAGTCCGGGCATGGTCGAGACAGAATTCTCGCTTGTACGTTTTAAGGGCGATGCAGAACGCGCTTCGGCTGTATACCAAGGATTGGAGCCTTTGAAACCCGAAGACATTGCCGAAGCTGTAAAATACATCGTCAATGCACCGAAACATGTTACAGTTGCCGATATTGTTTTATTTCCGGCAGCGCAGGCCTCTTCACGCGATGTGTTGCGGCAACCGCTGGCTTAATCCTTCTCCATTTTCCGAAATGCGCGCATCCATCACGGCAAACCAAAGTGGTGGAATGAGGCTGA
>JBKCFX010000129.1:0-1332 GCA_046303595.1 Bacteroidia bacterium | reverse complement strand
TCGTGAGCGATTCTGGACAGTACTACGTTACCGTTACCGACTTCCAAGGTTGCCGCGCGCGCGATACGATTCAGATTTGGACATCTCCTCGTCCACCATCACCAATTGCATCCATTTCGCCTTTCGATCCGAGTGTTACCGGAGACACCCTCTGTGCGGGCGAGCCAATTGAATTATTACTTTCAAGCGTAGAAGATGCCGATGGATACGGTTGGATTGGCGCCAACAATACACTGTATAACAGCCAAACATTAGCATTTCCGAATTCTATTCCCCAGAATTCAGCAACCTATCTTGGATTCTGTATTAAAGATGGCTGCGAATCATTCCCCGATACACTCACTATATTAGTGCATCCAACGCCCGAAGCATACATAGGCCTTGCCGATACAGTTTGTGATGTCTCTACTATAACGATGGATCCGGGCCCTGGAGATAATCTTACTTACCTCTGGCAAGATGGTTCGAACAATCAGACCTACACCACCACAGAAGGTGGCTTATATTGGGTCGAAGTTTCGAACCAGTTCGGGTGCGCACAACGCGACTCGGTCGATTTATATTTCTCTGCTAGCCCACCCGATGCCAATTTAAGCGCCAACGGAGCTTTGCTCGATCAATTAAATGCCTGCATTGGCGATAATTTGGAACTAAGCATAGGCGAAATTGGAGGATCGGTGTACTACTGGATCCTCAATGGCGACACAGCAAGTGCATCAAACGGCTTATATACATTGGCCTTGAGCGACACCAACCTTACCGGAACAGTTTACGCTTATTATATGGGCAATGGTTGTCCCTCGGCTTCCGATTCCTTAATTCTTGATGTAAATGTAAGCCCCGAATTTCAGTTTTTGTTTAGCGATTCTACCATTTGCGAAGGACCAACACTCGACCTGGATGCCAATATTGGAACTGACGTTAGCTACGTATGGCAAGATAATTCAACCAACCCGCAATTAACAGCTTCTGCTTCTGGTATTTATTGGGTTGAGATTGAGAATGAATTTAATTGTACGGTTCGTGATTCGGTTGAAATTACATTGATTGACTTGCCCGAAGATCCTTTAATAACGGGCGATGCATCGGTGTGCGAAAATCAGCCGCTACTGCTTCTTTCAAATCAACAGCAAGGCGTTACCTATGTATGGGTTACTCCTAACGGAAACGTTCCAAACGATTCTCTTTTTCTGTATGTCGCTGGCCTTGTGTTCCAGAAAAAGGCTGCGTACCCTCACCCGGCTTGAATGTTCCTTCTCCCTGCACCAAAAAACTGCAGTCGCTGTAGCCTCCTATGTGTCCGGCGCCGGCTTCGAACAATGCTTGTCGCAC
>JBKCFX010000128.1:0-11575 GCA_046303595.1 Bacteroidia bacterium | reverse complement strand
GTGTAAACATTGGCCCCACCACCAAAAGCAAATTGCACACGATTGGTGGCATCCCATTCGCCCGAGAACACTCCGCCGTAAAAGTGGTTGTCGAGCCAGCGCTTCCGAATAAGATCGCTCTTCACAATGGTATCGGCTGCTGCTGTAATGGTATCTGTCCCCAAAATTTGCTGTATTGAGCCAATTAATAACGGATCAACTCCATAATCTGCCAATTCATCCTGTTGCCTGTATTGCTCGTAATAGCCACGGCCTCGCGTGTAATGCAGCGCAGCCTGTACATTTAACCGTGTACCGGCCTTGTGGTTCACAAATAACTGGTAGTGGTCTTGCTGATAATTATCGGTTTCGTTATCATAAAACACCTCATTTCCATCTGCAGTATAATGGAGCCCTGCAGGATTGTACGTCGGATTTACTGCGAACGAATCTTGCGGAACGCCGTACCATGCCTGATAGGTTTTTTCCTTTCCCGAAAATATGTTTGCGCGCAAGCTTGTGTTTTTAGACAACCACGCACCCGAAAGCCAAAACGATTTAAGGTCTGAAGCTGCTCTGTCGATAAAGCCATCGGAGTTGATTTTACTTAAGCGCATGTCGAACGTGAAACCATTCATAAGGCCTGTACCAACTTCGAAGGTGTTACGCAGTGTATTGAATGAGCCAGCGCTGCCCGAATACGAAGCATAGGCTTTACTACGTACTTCGTTGGTTTGTAGATTAAGCGTAGCACCAAAAGCGCCGGCTCCTTGGGTCGATGTTCCCACACCACGTTGAAGCTGCACCGACGAAACCGATGATGCCAGATCGGGCATATTCACCCAAAAAAGGCCGTGTGATTCAGCATCATTCATCGGAATACCGTTTACCGTAACATTGATGCGTGTTGGGTCGGAGCCGCGCACACGCAATCCGGTGTAGCCAATACCGGCACCGGCATCTGAGTTTACCACCACACCGGGTTCTGTCGAAAGCAGCATCGGCAAATCTTGACCGAAGTTGCGCTTGGCAAGCTCTTCACCCGATATGGTTGTATGTGCCATTGCAGAACGATTTCCGGCTCGACCGGCTTCAATTATAACTTCCTTCACGGGATAACTTATGTGTTCAAGTATAAACACCTCGGGTTGAGATTGCGGAAGGGATATTTGCTTACGAATGGTCGAATAACCAATTTGCCGCACCTCAATTTCGACAGCCTTCGATTTGATGTTACGAAACTCAAAACTGCCATCGGCAGCAGACTGGCAAGCGTTGTATGTTCCTACCAGATGCACAATGGCTCCGGGCAATTTCGCACCATCTTTATCGCTAATAAATCCGCGTACATCAAATTGTGCATAAATAAAACTCGTTGGTAAAATCAGGAAAAAAAAGACAGTTCTACGCATCGTTGTAGTTTTAATGTTACAACGGACGAGCAGGGGCCGGCCTATCCGAAAAAATTTACCATACCATTCCTCCCTACGCCGGCATTACCCGGATCAGGTTCGTCCCGCACGAAACGGGAAAGGGTATTATCTCAGCCCAAATGGGCACCCCTTGAAGACGCTGCAAAGTAAAAAAATTAATCAGCAACAAACAAAAAGGGCCGAAATTTAAATTCCGACCCTTTTAATACTATGGAGAAAAAACGTTGCTTAGTTTTTCACAAAGCGCAAAACCGTTACATCGTCGCCTTGTAAAACACGCATAACATACATGCCCTTAGTTAGATTCGAAATATCAATGCTGCTGTTCGATTTGGAAACACCTGTTGAAGCAACTTTGCCTTCGACTGAAAATATCGTATAATTAAAATCATCGGCCGAATCTGTACGAATAAACACATTACTGCTTGCCGGATTTGGATAAAGTACTAGCGAAGCAATTGAACCTGCAGTTTCGATAGCATTCGGGAAGTCTGAATATATGGCAAACACACCACCGAGTGCTGTGAAATCTGCCGATGAGAAAGATGCATCCACCGAAGAATTAGCTCCGGCAGTCCACGTGGTACCATCGTTTCGGTATACTGCGCGGTTTTGCGCCGAGGCCCAATTGTTCAATTCATTGTTGCCGGTATAATCGAAACGGATGTTTGCGTTATTTCCGCCTGCTGTACCTTCGGTAATGGTCCACTCAAGGCCTACGAAACTATTCACGCTATTGGCTAAATCGGGGTTAAATGAATTGGTGTTCATCGCCTCGCGAACACGAATACCAACCAGTTCGGTTGCGTTTCCATTTTCATCGATAGTAACCGGGGCATAAGTCGTTCCGTTTCCTACAGGAAAAAGAACGGCATCAGAACCAACTGCACGCAAGAGCGTTCCGGTACCGCTGGTCTTAATAAATGAGTTAGCATTTCCTGCTGTAATAGATGCTGTAGGGTCGAGCCGTAAATCAAATGCGCTTAATTCAAAAAAGCCGCCATTCGGTTGATTAAGTTCTACCTGATTATTCACCTTCAGCGAACCTCCTAAAGTTAGGGTTCCGCCATTGGCATTCATGCGAACAGATGAAACTGATACTTCTCCAAGTGTAGTGAGAATAAAGCTTTTTTGAGCAATCAGCAACTCGTTATAGCTGCCTGCCTGCGCAATGAGGTTACCGTTTACTGCCGTTAACAGGTAACCATCGTTTAATTGAGCCCCCGACTGAACCACCACAGTGTTCGTCTGAAAAGCACCATCAAGGGGAAGGTTGCCAAAAACATCTCCGATTGATGTTATGGTAATAGCATCGATAAAAACTGCAGCACTGCCCGTTTTCACCAATTGAACCGCTTTGTTGAGCGTTATGTCTTCAGGGTATACGCCTGATTCTACCGATACTATATCGCCTGATGTGCAAATCGACAAAGCCGCATTCAAGGTTTTCTTTGGGCCAATTCCGGCAGCGGCATCTACCGTTGCAGCCAAGCCATTGAGTGTATCGTTACCCAAATTCGCATCAACATAAATTACCTGCTGTGCATTGGCTACAAAGATGCCAAAGGAGAGCATAAGAAACGTAAAGCACTTTTTCATACGTATATAATTTTACATCGACAAATAAACGGATAATAATCAAAATAAAAAAGGGAGCCCCGATTAAGGACTCCCTTTTTTGAACAGTAGCTATTTTTTCTAACCGTGATGAATAATTTTATTTGGAAATAAAAAGCTTACCTGATAAACTCTTTCCCGCTGGTGTAAATAAGGTATAAAATAAAAGACTACTGCTTATAGCTTCAGTTGAAAGCTCTGCGCTATATGCATTTTCGATATTCTTCTCACATATAATTTGACCCGAAACATTGCTGATTGTTAACCGATTATACGGGCTATTTTCTCCAAATGAAAACGAAATATTATTTTGATTCACCGTAGACTTAACAATAGGTAAGCCTGATGAATGGTTGTTTATTCCTAAAACAGAAGGAATTGAAAAATAAAAGGTAGGGTCTAAAGAGAGGCCATCAAATATTTCAGAAGACCAGTTGGCTAAAATTACTCCTGGATAAGATGGGGAAAGCCATAAATAGGTTGTTTTAGTTCCTGAAGGATAGGGCGGTGGTAAAGGGAGAATTGCTGGAATAAGTGAATATGACTCTTCATATTTTATTCGAAGAACGTCTGAAATGGAAATACCACCGGGTAAAATTAATGTACCTGAAGCATCGACTGTTGCCGCAACGGCTCCAACTACATTGTTATCGTTTGACCCATTTACAAACCTCTGAAATGTATATTCATCTGTAAATGAAGATAAATAGCTCATTGGAAATTCAAGTATTTTCTTCGAATCTATCGCTATGTCATAATTTAAGCCTAAGCCAGAGTAGACCCCCAAATTTTCGAAACCAGCTCCATCAGCTTTGAAATAAGTATAAGATTGCGATCCGGTATAGGTAGTGTTTTCTACAATTGTAGAGCCCACGTAAAATTGGCTTCCAGGCGCTCCAAGGGGGTTAACGAAGGATACAATAGATGTAGAATCAACCAAAGCGGCGCTAAAATCCCAAATTTGCCCACTACCACTTGATCCAAATGTTACGGACAACGCATCTGCTAGTTGCCTTGTTTGATTACCCGTAACTGGAGACCAATTAGAATTTATAGTTTGAGCATTGGCACTAAGACCAAATAATAGAATGCCTGCGAGTGGTAAAACGTTTTTCATGCTTTTTTTTATTATAAAATTAATGTTTATAAAACAGCAAAATGAATATTTAACAGATTATTATAAACAAAATATTGTTTAAATAACGGGGTGATAAATCTATTGGGAATTTAATTAAGCCTATATATAATTTAAAAGAGGATTAAAACCAATCTGAAGGTTATTAATGGGTAAATCCTAAAGAATTACCGTTGAAATTACTTTCCAATGCCAAGAGCAACACACATGCGTTTTTAGCGTTCATTTATCAAAAAGCAAACATTACTTGTGTAGGACTTCCTTCCGTTCTTTTCTAGAAAAAAGAAAGTGGGCAAAGAATTCGAAGAAAATAAAGTAATTCAGCCCGCTTTGCTTTTCTTCTACGCATTCCTCTGACTTTCGTTCATTAGACTAAATTGGGAGCCATTTCTGCACAATTATTTTAAAACTATAAAGTGTTCTAATACTCATGTGCAATTAAATCGTACCCTACTCTAATAAGATTAAAGATTGAACGGGGATAATGCAACACTTAATGTTTGATTGATTTAAAACAAAATTTCGTAATGAAAAAAATAAATAAAAAAGAGGCTACTTTTTAAGGGTAGCCTCTCTTCTGCATGATTTAATCTAAACAGATAAGTTACTTGCTCACGGTTAACTTTTTAACCTGACGGAAAGCCTGTGATTCAAAGATAACTTGATAAACACCATTAGAATACTTTTCAGTATTAATAGGAATTATAGTTCCTGATTTAACATTTCTCAATTCCTGAACGTAAACCGCACGCCCTGCAGCATCAACTACACGAATAACAACATCGTTTAAAACTCCAGAGTTACCGAGATTTAAAATAATGCTGGCATGCGTACTTGTTGGATTTGGGAAGATAATTATTCCATCGCCATCATCTGCGCGCCCATTAATACCAGTGGCATTTACAGAAACAACCACTTCTCTACTGAAGCTAGAACTACAACCTCCATTGCTTATTGTAAGCGTAACAGTGAAGATTCCAGGCGTCATATAAGCGTGAACTGGTGTAGATGTGCCGGTTATAACAGGACTTCCATCGCCAAAATCCCAAGTATAAACAACAGATTCATCGTCGCCAGCATTAAACTCAATGATTGCATCAGCTAGATCTACTTCAGTTGCAGAGGCAACAAACGATGCCGGGTTTAAAATACCTACGGTATTTACAGCAACCGCCATTTCTTCGAAATCGCCAGATCCATATCCTACGCGAAGCGTATATGAACCTGATGGCAGATTTTGGAAAATATGCTCACCAATAACTGCCTGTGCTGAAGCTACATTCTCATTAAACACATTTTTTAGTAAGAGATCAACCGGGAAATTAGGATTAGCGTTATTAACAATAATCTTACCATTGGCCGATCCCAAGCATGTTGAACTTGTTGCAAAGCCAATTGAAGTCATGAAATGTAGACGGAAACGCACACCATTGATTTCATCTGCTGGGTTAAATACATACTGTGGGTTTTGATTGAGGTTTTGGAAAACATTTAAGGCCCTATCTTCCAAAAATACTCTCACGCTAGGATCAAATTCGATGAATTCGGTCATGTTTAAGGTGTAATTACCCGTCTGTTGTGTTTCAACTCCCAACTCTACAATTCGCTCAGCGTTTAAAAGTGGGAACATTTGAATATTCAATTCTTGGCTGCCATTTAATGAGAATACCTCTACACCAGAGGCGCCCGGCATACGTGGAGAGTCTTCTCCATCATAAAACGATTCAGACGCATTCTCGGAAAATGCAACCACGGTGTTATGCTCAATTCCTGATGCTGAGGAAATCTGCATTCTTAATAGGGAAATTGATGCCGGACTTTCAAACCATTGTGTATTTGTGCTTGGATAAGAAGGCACGCGGTCGTTGTTCCGGAACAGGATATCTGTTCCCGAACCAATTAGCGATACTAAGAACCCTTGACATGCGCCAATCTGTGAACCATCAAAATCGCCTGGAGGAGTACCGCCTGCAACAATGTTAGAGGAATTTACAACAACATAATTGGCAGCTGTAAATGGATTTGAATTCTGGTTCCAAAAATAAAGGGTACCCAATAATGTACTATTTCTTGAGCGGAATAAGGATGTACTTAGAGAAGAAGGGTACGGATTACCAATTAGGTTAAATGTGTTACTACCATTTCGTGTAACCGGAAAATCGAAGTCAACTGCTGTAGGCGTGCCCGTAAAGGTTACAGTACCATTACCCGCATACGTTTGAATATATCCTCGACCAAGTTCCATAGGTACAACCCCTAATTGCGTACCCCAACCAGCCTGAACATTTGTAGAAGCGCCAGGGCGTTGGTTATCATAATTGTAAAGGTTAGTACCAAAATTCGACCCTAAAACAGAAGTTGATGCATTCGTTATTGGTGCAGACCAATAATCGTAATTGCCATAACTAGAACCAGTTCTTATGTAGCGTATGTTTCCAACAACATTTCCGCTATAGTTGAGAGAAGGCGTAGTTGATGCAACACCCCCCGATAGAAGAACAGCATTGTTAGGGAATGTAAGCCTGTTGTTTGTAGTAAGACTTGCATTGGCCTTAATGCCTGTTGCTCCAGCCAACTCAATTTGTGTTCCTGTTGCACCAAAACCTGAATTAACCTGTATAAAATGCTGATTATTTGCAGGATTAGGACTAGTTGCCATAAATTCTATAATGCCCGTTCCTGAAATTCTAGGATTAGGTGTTGTGCCTACAGGTGCAGCAGGAGTACACATTACAAAACCTCCCCGACCATTGCTGCTGTTTATTTGCAACTTACCAAGTGGATCTATATTTATTCTGTAGTTAGCACCGCTTGAAGGAGTAAGGGTATTTATAAAGTTTACACCATGCACCGCCGAGGTACCTGAAATACTCGGGTAATTGCTGCCATTTGATGATTGAGGTATAATTACCGACTTGCTAGCCGATGGCGCAAAAGCAGCCGGATTGGCAGCACCAAAAGAGCCATACCAATTTAATGGATCAGAAAAGACTTGGTTATTTGCTGCGCCAGTCCAATACAATCCACTCATTACTAAAACTTTAAATCGACCAGCTTCGGGTAAGCTATTCGCTTGACGTGAACCAACGCGAATGAATGCGATGCTGCCCGGTGTCAAGCCAGATGCACTTGCGTAAGTATGGCCATTAGAAGCATTGTATGCATCACAACCCAACTGCGTTAGTACACCAGTGCATGTTCCATCGCTAGAAGAATACAACGCAACTACTGTTGAATCGAGATCAAACGTTCCGGCACCGGCACTGAATGAATACACATGGATATCGCCCGATGGCGGGATCACAACCTTAAACCAAACATCATTTTTAAGTGGCTGACATAACCCGGCCAACGAACCGGTTAGCGGTGCACCTAGGTTGGAGTAGTTTGTAAGTGTATTCACATCAGCGGGAGGTGTATTTCTTACCGTTAGTGTTTGCGCATTGCATATTTGGTCTATTACAGCCTGACAAACATCTACTGTAATGTTAGCAGGTAAACTGGTACAGCCGGTAAACGGGTTGCGGGTTGTTACCTGGTAGGTGCGGTCATTAAACGGTGCTGAATAAATAGTAGATACAGGAGTGCCTACAGTATATGGTGTTGTTGCTGCAGCATCATTGTACAAGCCTCCTGCAGGAGACCAAGTAAACTCAGCAGATGAGGCCTGCTGCGTTACTTCTACATCATCAACAGCCCACCAATATCCCCAATCTGACGTGTAGGAAAACTTAAGACGGAAGGAACCACCTGCATAGGCGGCCGCAGGAATTGTTAATGTTTGAGTTGAAAAATCACCCAACGTAGAAGGCACATTAGCATTATCTAACAAGATTGATCCGGGTATATCAGTCCAAGAAATACCTCCATCAGTGGAATATTGTACCTTAGGAACATCTCCGCCCCAAGCACGATAAGCACATCTATACTTCAAAGTAACAGAAGACGTTGCAACTGGCACAATATTAATTTGTGGTGAAATTAATTCTGCAGTAGCACCAGAACTTAAAGAAGTTTGTGCATCGGATATAGCCATTGCAAAAGATCCCGTTGAGTTCATAACGGTACCATAGGGTTCAATAAATGTAGGAGGAACTGATATTACATTCCATCTCGAAGCTAACCCATGAACCTCGCTAGGATTCACTTGCGTGTACGCAGTGTTCCATGGTGCAGCACCAAAACCATTGCTAAAGTTGTCGAAGAAAATTGTAGAACTAATGGGTGTAGCGCTTGCTCCAATTTGTACCGCCGTAAATGAACCATTCGGATTCGGACAGAAAGGAACAGGATCGCCAGGAGCAACAGCGGGTGTAGTAACAACACTCGTAGGAGCGGCAGGACGTTCATTAACAATTACGGTAACTGAGCGTTGATTTGTACAACCAGTAGAAGTTACACCATTAACGACATAACTTGTTGTTGTAAGAGGACTTACTGAATAAGACGCCCCCGTAAACGAACCCGGTGACCACGTATACGTATATGTCAAATTAGTGCTACTCGCAACTAAATTAGCAGACTCGCCCTGACAAATATTTACACTGGTCGATGGGCTAACATTCACTGCAGGTGCTGGCGTTACTGTTGCGGCTACGAGGGTGCGTGGCGTTGAAAAACAGCGTGTTTCTACTTGGATGTTGTAGAAACATAGCCATGAATTTTGCGTAGCGTCAGCGTTACTTGTAAAAGTTACGCCTTGGTATGAAGGGCCATAAAAAGCATTGCCACCACCTGTATTTACCAATATTTCGGCTGTGCTTTGTGCTAAGTATATCTGATAATCATTACCAGCAGGAACATTCCAATTAACAGGAATAGTAACTGGAGTACCGATTACATTCGAAGGATTGCCAAGGCCTAAAAATACAGAATTGGCTTCGGCCGCAGTAATGGTTCTGTTAAATGATTGAAGCACTGTACCAGCCGAATTTTTAAGTTGGAAATTCAAATCACCCGCTTGGTAAGGATATACGTTAAATGACGCAATACGCAAGTCTTGCGAGGCATTGAATTGCATGTAGTCAAAATCGGCTAATGAATTAGCAACAGTACCAATTGTAGGGTTAAGCGCACCTGCAGCAGAAAGTCCGCGAACAGAAGATGCGGAAGCATAATAATTGGTACTTGTACTTATAACAGGTGTTGCAAATGAGTTACCGGTACCTAATACCGTAGTAGAAGTAGGAGTTGCATACCACTCAACTGTGCTGCCTACAGATGCTGTGGCGTTGAGCGTAACACTTCCAAAACCGCAACGACTTGCACCTGTAGAACCTGTTATAGCAGGAGTGCTAACAGTTATGGCAACGGCCCCAGATGTTACTTGCGGAGTTCCGTTGCATCGTACTACCACATCGTAATTTCCTGATTGAGTGAGTGCGAATGAAGCGGTAGGGGTATTTTGAACAACACCAAAATTAACTCCGTTTAAACGCCATTGATACGTTATTCCTAATCCTTGTGGCATAGGAACGGTAATGCCAAAGTTTACATTGTCGCCTGAGCACACAGAAGTGCTTGAGGCAGTTGCCACCGTTGCGGGGAAAGGTAACAATGTAGAACAATCAGGAGGTGGAACAAGGTCTACCACATAATCTTCTGTTTCTCCCCAAACAGAGCTACTTGCGCCGCAAGCTTGTGTATTTAAAATTGCAGCATCATTACCACCTCTTACACGCATACGGGTTAGGCCTAGTGTGGCAGTAATTGGCACGTTAACCGATATAACCGATGTTCCATTTGAACCGGCATTTGTACCGTTTGGAAATGTTGCAGAAGTATTTGCAAACGACTCGGTTGTTTCAAACACACCGTTTTTGTTAAAGTCTATCCATACTCTAGAATATTGATTAGGATCTGTACCCATCGTCACATTCACCGTATACGATGAACCAAGCCTTAAATCGGGATTTGGTGTTGGATACAGCGTGTAGTATGGATTTGGATTTCCAGCTGCCGCCGTATTGTTGTTAAGGTTTACAGATGTGCCAATAAGAGATACATTGGTAATATTATCGGTACCCCCACCACTTGCGTAAGTTGGCGTGCAATAATCAATAAAACGTTGGTTTGATGGGTCGACTAATGCTGCTGGCAGACTAGCCGGCACGGTAGCAGGGAGTATTGCATTAAAGCTAAAATCGCCAGCGGCAATAGAGGCATCAACCAAATTGTTAATAACTGCGCCTGCTGCAGCATTAACTCGCAGCCAGAGATAATTCGTACCGGCATTTAGAGCTAAACTAAGCCCGGTAAATGTAGCTAAACCTCCACTCAAGCTAACCGCTGCACCAAGTTGGGTTGTAGGAGAACCAGCTGTACCATTCCAAAGCGTAACACCTGATGCAGCTATATCGGTAGCAGAAGTACCACTGTAGGTAAACCGCGCCTGCGTTAAAGTAATGCTACCGGCAGATCCGCTCGTGTTAATTTCTACGCGCAACAAATTGTTGTTTAAAGAAGAAGCCGGAATTCCGCCGGTCTGCTGAGTGGCCGTAACCGATGTAACAGAAAATGGAGTTGGACTTGATATTTCTACCACATAATCTTCTGTTTCTCCCCAAACAGAGCTACTTGCGCCGCAAGCTTGTGTATTTAAAATTGCAGCATCATCACCACCTCTTATTCGCATACGGGTTAGGCCTAATGAAGCCCCAGCCGGTATAGCTACAGATATAGCAGAAGTTCCATTTGAACCGGGATTTGTACCGGTCGAAAACGACTCGGTTGTTTCAAACACACCGTTTTTGTTAAAGTCTATCCATACTCTAGAATATTGATTAACATCTGTACCCATCGTCACATTTACCGTGTATGTTGATCCAATCTGCAAATCAGGATTGGGGCTACTAAAAAAAGAATAGTAAGGAGAAGCTGCACAACCCGTGGTATTGTTCAAGTTCACTGTTGAACCATTTAAAGTCACATTTGTAATGGCATCACCTGAACCACAACCGTTGTTATACGTTGGCGTGCAATAATCAATCAAAACCGACCCGGCAGGATTTTGAGCTACAGCCGGAAGCGGCGAGCCTGCAGTTGCACCCCCTGTAAAGTTACCAAACGTTATATTGCTAGGAGCAAGTGATATATCGACTGTATTACCAAGCGATGCGCCTGCTCCAACATCAAAACGTACCCATAAATAGGTAACACCTGAAGGAATGTTGGTAGTAAGACTAGAGAAAATAATTTGATTTAAGCCATTTATGGTAGTTGTTCCAATCTGTGTCACGGGGGCAGTAAAGGTACCGGTCCACAAAGACACATTGCTAATGTTTACAGCAGGAACTGTTCCAATATAATCAAACAAAATAGAAGTTAACTGCGCAGAACCTATCGAACCAATACTTGACACTATAAGCCTAGCTAAATTCACATTGTTTGTTCCTGGAGGTGTCCCAAATGG
>JBKCFX010000127.1:0-4166 GCA_046303595.1 Bacteroidia bacterium | reverse complement strand
TAAACTTAGTGGCGTAAATGGAACTGCTTCCATCGGCCGTTTCGATAATGCTGGCATCTATCATTCAAAAAAATACGGCAGACGATTTATCGAGAGAGAATCTTAAACTCGGTACGACGGTTCAGTTGACGGCCTTGGTCTGTATCGTTGGGCGCAATTGGCTGCTCAAAACCATAGCCTTTAAATTCGAGGCGGTCCTTAGATACTTTCTTTTTGTTAACCAGATAATCAACCACAGATTCAGCACGGCTCAGCGAAAGTTTTTCATTGTAAGCAGCAGAACCAATATTGTCGGTGTGCGAAGATATTTCGATGCGTAAAGTGGGATTTGTGCTTAACAATCGTTCGAGGCGATCGAGTTCTGCTATTGATTCTTCGCGCAAGGTAGATTTGTTAAAATCGTAAAAGATATTCCGAAGTACGATCTTCTGACCAACCTCGAGCTTACTCAACTCGATGTCTTTTTCGATTTCCTGGTATGATTTTGATGCCGGTAAATCGACGTTTACTGAATTAAACAGAAAGCCTTCTGCCGTAACTGCGATACCATAATTCTTTCCCGAAGGTAGTGAAACGAGATATTTACCTGTTTTAGAATTCGATTGAAATGTTGCCACAACTTCATTTTTCTGATTGTCGGTTATCACAATCATGGCGGCAATTGGATCTTTTGTAAGTGCATCTATAACAACACCCTTTAAGATGGTAACATTGGAAGCGAATTTCGAAGTTTTCGCTCCTTCGGTTTCGATTTTAATTGCCTCTCGTACGGTTTGATTACTCGATAAAAGCAATTGTTCTTCGGTGCTGAGAATCGGATCTTTTTCAGGACCTAATAACGTAATTCTGTAAATGTCGGTCTCTCCGATGTCATCCAGTTTTGCAGATGAGTAATAGCCATGCTTTCCGGATGCAGCAACCACGAAGAATGCATCGCGGTCTGCAGAATTAATAGGATAGCCCATATTTTCGGGTTCCGACCAGCGGCCATTTTCATAAACAGACCGGAAAATATCAAAGCTTCCCATTGTTTTATGTCCTTTTGAGCTGAAATACATCGTTTTACCATCGGGATGCATAAAAACGGCATCTTCGTCGTAAGGGGTATTAATCGCAGGACCAAGATTTTCGGCCTTCTGCCATTTTCCGTCTTCCCCCAATCGCGTAACATAGATATCGAACCCGCCCAAGCTACCTTCTTCCTTGTTGCTCACGAAATAAATAGACTTTTCATCGTAGGAGAAACAGGCATGAATTTCAGAAAAATCGGTATTGATGGCTTTTCCACCTGCCGATTCCGGTTTGGTCCATTTATCGCCTTCAAGCCGCGAAATCATGATATCGCCATGATTATTGCCGTCGTCTGAATAAATAAACAGCTTCTGTCCGTCGTTTGAAAGGGCAATGGTGGCATCGTGCTCTTTGGTATTTACCGGACTTGGCAGACTTGCCGGTGGTGTCCATATGCTGTTTTGTTTTGTTGTTGAATAAATATCTTCGAAGTAAAGACCATCATCGGCAATAAGCTTACCGGTGGTATTATCGCGACGTGAGGTAAAAAACAAGATCGATTCATCAGCAGAAATAACTGCTGCATATTCGCGGTATTTTGAGTTCACAACCGGCCCCATGTTCTCAATGATAACACGTGTAGGATTTGCCAAAAGTTTCTTTCCCTCGTTGCATTCGGTAATGCGTTTATCGGGATCAAATCCTTCGCGTTTATCGGGTATAGAGCGGTATAGCGTGTAATATTTAATTGCATTGTCGAAATCGTGGTTTAAATGATACGCTTCACCAAGATGAAAATTGATATGCGGATCTACTTCTTTATTCAAAGAATAAGCTTTGGTAAGAAAGTCGAGCGATTTGTATTTATTAGGTGAATTGAGGTAACAAATACCCAGCTTAAAATTTAGCAAGGCATTGTTTGGATTGAACGTATTGGCCTTCAGGTAATAATCGATTGCGATATACATCGTAAAGTCGGCATTGTAGAAATAGGTATCGCCGGTTTCAATGTTGTTGATGGCATCTTTTAACCCTTTTTTATCGGTCGGAAAATTCTCCTTAGTAAAATCTATATTTTGCTGCGCAATTGCTGCGCAAGAAACCAATATGGAAAGTATAGTTATGCGAATATTTTTCATGCTTATTTGCAATCTGAATCTAAAAATGTTTGCGCTGCGGCTAATCCACGTTTTGAGGCTTCCGACCAATCTGAACATGCAGCTGTTGTGTTGTTCAGGTTTTCATTGGCAATGCCACGGTTAAGAAATGCGTAAGAATAATCGGGACTCAAAGAAAGCGACTGATTAAAATCCTCGATAGCCCCCTTATAATCACGCAATTTATTTTTCACACAGCCCCTGTTATTGAATGCATAGTAATTATTGGCGTTAACCTCAATCGCTTTATTCATATCGGCAAGCGCACCTTCATAATCCTGCAGTTCGTATTTGATGCGGCCTCGCTTAACATAACCGTCGCTGAATTTCGGATTTACTTTAATGGCAAATCCCAATTCAACAAGCGCTCCCTGCAAATCGCCTTGAGCACGAAGCACATTTGATAGGTTCACGTATGCGACTACTAAAGTAGGTTTAAGTTTGGCGGCTTGTCGGTAATCGTCGGCTGCTCCTTGCAAATCCTGCTTTTTTTGTTTTGCACTGCCACGATCGTGAAAAGCTTCCGCAAAGTCGTTGTTTGCAGCAATGGCTTTTGAAAAAGCATCGACAGATTCATCGTAGCGATTTTGTTCGAAATAAATTCCACCGGCATAATAAAAAGCTTCTGAATTGGCTGCATTTTTTCGTCCGGCTTCGAGGTAATCGTTCAAAGCAGCTTCCTTATTTTGAGCAGAATAATTTGCCTGTGCGCGGCTGAAATAGGCTTTATCATCGGCAGTATTTTCTTTGGCGATGTATTCTGAAAAATCAGCCACCGCGCCACTAAAATCTTTCAATTCTGTTTTACAAATACCACGGTTATAATATGCTTTTGCATTCGATGCGTCAGACTGAATGGCTTGGTCAAAAAGCGTGAGCGCCTCGGCGTATTTCTGCTCGTTTAATTTTGCAAGTCCCTGTGAGAATGAATTGTCTATTTGAGCAATGATAAAACCGCCGTGGAAAAGCAGCACAATCAGTACAGTTAAGGTGTAGCGCATACTATTTTGGTAATATAAAATCGGTCGAATATAAGGATTTTCGTCGCTCACCGACTGCCAAAAACTCAATTATTTATTTTTTAACACTAGCTGATGATTGAGTATACATTCGAACGCTGATGTGTCTTTGAAAGCAGCAAAATTGAATAGTGATTTCCCCTCTGAATCGGTGCTTGTTTGAAATATATCGCGCCCTAATATTTTCGTGAATGACAAGTTAAACAATTCGGTGCAATAAACTGATGTAGTGTCTTCAGAATCAAATGCGTGATCAAAAGCACGCTGCTCTTCTGCATAGCGCAAAGTTTCGCCAATAATACGCTGTAATGTATCTGCTGAAGTTTTAAGGCGACAAACCAGCAGCGAATTGGCTTGCGATTCGTTTAGAAATTGTTGGAGCGGCTGGTATTGAACGCCATCAATAGAAGATACCGAACTCGACAAGGCATGAACAACCTGCCAGGTATTATTTCGGTTTATAAGCATGGCACAGTGCGAAACCTGAAAGGGTGGCGTATCGGCTCCGGCAATTTTTTCTGAAAAATATCCATATCCTTTGCGCAGGAGTATATCGCCGGAACGAAGAAGCCCTTTTTCTGCCTCGCTGAGTGGGTAGTAAATTTGTTTTGTGTTTTCGGGATTCAAAAACAACTGGTAAACAAAATACCCCAGCGCAACCAGAAAAAGGGCGGTGAATAGCAGCACCAAGCGTTTTAACCTACGCATTGGTGTTGAATATTATTTGCTTTCGGCGGGTTCGGCAGATTCTGAAGTTGGCACAGCTCCTGCCGAATCAGCAGGCGCATCCATATCCATCATACCGGGATCGAGTTCTCCGGGAGGACCTTCTTTCGGCTGATGTGCCAACCATTTGCCATCCACATTCTTCATGTTTAGTTTCTCTTCTTTTCCATCTAAAGAAAATGTGCAAACCGCGAGCGAATCTCCGGCTTCAATCTTACACTTCAAATCTTTGATTTCTTTTTTCGGCTCTTCT
>JBKCFX010000126.1:0-2658 GCA_046303595.1 Bacteroidia bacterium | reverse complement strand
CGCCAGTAATGATCTTCCATCTTACGTTCCCCCTCCAGAATTGAATACGACTCCGGTAGATAATTTGTATTCTATTACTGCAACTGCAGGGGACCTAGTTCAATTCAGCATAACTGCCACTGATAATGTAATTAATAACCTTGGTGGAAATCTTTTTTTAGAAGCATCCGGTGGCGCATTTGGTTCCCTGTATTCAGACCCGAACATAGGTTGTAATTTTCCTCCTTGCGCCACCTTGAATCCACCTCCACCAGCCAGTGGACTAGAGACACTCACGACTATTTTTACTTGGCAAACTGCCTGCGATCATGTGATGGATGTAGCTTCGCCTCCATCAATCATAGATGAGGAATGTTATACCAATCAAACCTATAACACGTTTCAAATTAGTTTTCGCGATGATTTTTGTCCCTACCCGGCGTATACAAACATTACGATTAATGTTATTGTCGAAGCACCGCCGCTAACACCTTCCCCCGAATTACGCTGTCTTGAGGTTTTGCCCGGTGCAGGTGGCGATGTAAAACTTACCTGGATTCCTCCGCCCGATCCCGAAAATCAGTTCGAAGCCTACCGCATTTTCCGTTCTTCGAATACAACGGGACCATTTACCGAAATTGCCTCCGTAAATTCGCTCGCGCAAACCTCTTTTACCGATTTGGGTGCAGGTGCAAATATGGCTCCTGTTTACTATTACATTTCCACTCTTACCGGTTGCGCCGGAAATATTCTCAATACGCCACTCGATACGCTGGTAACGATGTTTGTCGATTTTAGTGCCGATGCGCTGGGAACTATAGATGTTGCCTGGAGCGAATTGGCGGTTCCACTCCCTGCATCTGCACAGTTGCCCTACGAATTGTATAAAGCAACAAATTCTTCTGCGCCGGCGTATTCGCTTTTTAGTTCGCCGAATTTACCGGAGGAACAGGATGCCGTTTCGGGCTGCGATCAATTTGTATCCTATTATGTGCGCTTAAACGATCAGGCCGGATGTTACTCGCTTTCAAATGTCGATAGCGGGCGCATCAGCACAACGGCGCCCCCGCTTGCTCCGGTGCTCGATACTGTTTCGGTAAATCCTGCAAACAACGATGTGGTAATTGCCTGGCTATCTGATACCAGTCCGCTGGCCGACAGCATCATAATTTATCGCCTCGATGCTGGTCTTTGGTCAAAAATAGATTCAACGCATCACAGCGACTTATCGCGTGTTTTAACCACTCAGGGGCCCGATGTTCAATCGATTTCTTACCGAATTACGAGTCGCGATTTGTGTAAGATCGAAGGACCGCCATCGACCGAGCACGAAACGCTTCATCTTTCTTATGAGTTGAATCAGTGCGCTGCTTCCGTGAATCTAATTTGCAACCCCTACACTGCTTGGCAGAACGAAGCGGTTACCTATCGTGTATTTTCTTCAGAAAATGGTGGAATTCTTCAGGAAGTGGGAGCGTTTGCCGGAACAGGAACGCAATTTCCGCAGGTAAGTATTTCGGGCTTGCTCACCGGGGTAAATTATTGCTATTTCATTCGGGCCGAAAATAATGTTAGTGGTAAAACCAGCAGTTCGAACCAGGTTTGCTTTAACGCTGCGGTTGATGTTCCTCCCGATTATACCTATGTTCGCACCGCCACAGTGAATCCTTCGGGTTCGGCCTTTACAGCCTGCCTGCTCGATCCTACGGCCGATATTAATTTCTACTCTGTATTGCGCAGCAACTGGCCGGGCAGCGCATTCGAAACGCTGGTTACCCTCCCCGTTATACCGGGTACGCCCGAAGTTGTATTCCTCGATACTACGGTGAACAGCGCTGCGCAAAGCTATGTATACAAATTTGTAGTGTACAATAAATGCAATGAGGTTTCGGGTGTTTCGAATCCTGCACGAACAATTCTTTTACAAGGCAAAGCCGATGACGGGTTTGTGAACCGTTTGCTGTGGAACACTTATGGCGAATGGGATGCGCAGGTGTTCGATTATACAGTTTACCGCGCCTTGGGTATTGAAGGGAACTTTGAGCCCATCGAAAATACGGTTACCGATACGAGTTATATCGATAGGGTAGTGGATGAAGTAGAATCGAACCTCACTTTTTGCTATATAATTAAAGCATACGAAGGACCGGGAAATTCCTATGGCGTGAGAGATTCGAGTTGGTCAAATATTTTGTGCCTCACCCAACAATCGACGTTTTACATTCCCAACGCATTTGTTCCGGGGCGCAATGGCGAGAATATGATTTATAAACCGAAAGGTCTGTTCGAATCACTTTCCACGAATTTCAAATTCTCGATTTACAATCGATGGGGCGAGCAAATATTCTATACCGAAAATCCATCCGATGGTTGGGACGGAACATATCAGTCGCGTCAGGTGAATCCCGACATTTTTGCGGTAAGAATTACCTTCCGGCTTCCCGATGGAACCGAATTTAAACATACGGGATCTGTTCTGTTGCTCAATTAAATCAAGGGCTCAGAGTGTACACTTAATTTCAGCCCGTAAAAATTTTCATTCCCTGTTTGGAATTTAATGCGATTTACTACTTTTGCAGTCCATCAAAATGTCCGATGGTGTAACTGGCAACACGTCTGATTTTGGTTCAGAAGAGTCTAGGTTCGATCCCTAGTCGGACAACAGAAAGCCCCTTAATT
>JBKCFX010000125.1:0-1815 GCA_046303595.1 Bacteroidia bacterium | reverse complement strand
GAAGATATAAACGTCATATTAAAACCTAATAAATGAATGGTTTCTATTATTACAAATCAGGTAAATTCGATACTTCGGAAATTAATTCACCGTTTTAATAAACCTTCACGAAAAAATTATCGTGTTTAAGGTCAGATTCTAAAATAAAAATGCCATGAAAACAATTTTCCATTTACTACTGCTGGTTGGCTGCAGCATAACACTTGCTGCAAACAATCAAAAAAAACAGCTTATCGAAAAGTTCAGCCGTGTTAACGTTCAATGGCTAAAACAAAACGACGTAGACAAAGTTGCGTTAAAATCCGAACCCAACACGCTCAACGATTGGATTAGCACACATCTTAACTTGGTTGAATACACCCTGCGAAACCGAAGCACTGCGCATCTTTCGGTTCAACAAATGAACAAGCGTTTTCACTTACTTGATGAATTAAAAGAGTACGCTGAGGCGGGTGTTTTCCCTATCAACGATTATCTGCCCTATCAGAATCCGGTGTTTATTGATCGCATTGGAACGCATTGCGCGGTGGGGTATTTGATGATGCAGAGCGGCAATGATGATTTAGCACGTCGTATCGATATCAACGAAAAATTTGCCTATATCCACGAAATTAAAACACCGGGAGTTGCGCAATGGGCCGCTGAACATGGATTTACGACCGACGAACTGGCCTGGATTCAGCCGGGCTACCCGCCCCAAGCGAACGCCTTTGACCTCAACGGCGGATTGAATGGAACCGTTTTGGCCACTGCTTTTCAGCCCAACGATCAAATAATATACATGGCAGGTGGCTTTTCGGGTTCCAATTCGGGCATAGCTGCCTCTAACATTATTGCATGGATTAGCGGTTTTGCCGGTTACGACTGGGTGTCGCTGGGCGTGGGTACCAATGATACCGTTCGTACGATGCTGCTGCACGACAATAAACTTTATATCGGAGGCGATTTTACACTTTCTGAAGGCGCATCGGCACCACATGTGGCCATGTATGATATAATTACAGGTACTTGGTCGAGCATGGGCGCACTCGATGGCGATGTGCACGCGCTTGCGCTTTACAACGGCTCCATATATGCCGGCGGTAAATTTAGTGGACTTGTAGCGCGTTGGAATGGTTCGCAATGGGAAGATGTAGCGCAGGGTTTTATTACCGGAGAAGGAGTGCGTACCCTCGAAGTATGGAACAATAAGCTTGTAATAGGAGGAAATTTTACCCTGCTTACGGGGGCTCCACGGTTTAACGTGGCCACCTACGACAATACGAACATGGGTTCGCTTGGCTTTGGAACCACCACACCGGTAAATGACTTTGCAATTCACAACGGTGCTCTGTATGCAGCTTGCGATATGATTTCGGGTATCGATACCTGTGCATTGGCCATGTTTAACGAACAAAACGAAAGTTGGGAAACGCTTATTGGCGCAGAAGCCGGCATGGAGGAAGGTTTCTGGGGAAGCGGCATTTTCTCGATTGAGTCGGATGGCAGTAATTTACTCTGCGGGGGCGATTTTTTCTGCACCTCATTAATGACATTTGGCAATAACCTTATGGCCTACCAGCGGTTTCAGGATGTGGGCGGCACGTATTACAATTCATACAATCCGCTGCTTTTGCCCGATGGACCCATCCGAACGATTTCGCTCCACAACGAGCGGCTGTATTTTGCCGGCGATTTTAACGTGAACGTGTTTAGCGACACATTGGGTCACATTGGATATTTTGATTATATATTAGGTTTAAAAAATAATCCAAAGGCAGGATCTTCATTCCTTACCGCCCACCCCGTTCCGGCGGTAAACGAATTAAAATACAC
>JBKCFX010000124.1:0-1696 GCA_046303595.1 Bacteroidia bacterium | reverse complement strand
CTTGCCAATGTCAAAGCATTCGAAACCACTCCGGTCGAGTTATTGAAATCGTAAGCTTCCATTTTATTCACCCCACCGGTCGATAATCCGTAATAGGCCGCAAGCAATTTGTTGCCATCGGGATTCGCTTTCAGTTGGCCGTATGAGCCTTGGCTAACGCCCGTTGCAGTAACACCTGCCGCACTTACAATGGGCGTTGTATTCACGCCTGCAGAAGTTACCAGCCAGGTGCGGAAGCTATTGGAATTCCAATCGTGTGATACAATCCAAAGATCGGTATTGTTGCAGTGACGAACAGCAGTAAGTTTCTCGCAGGATGGTGTACGCAAAGAAATGTTTTTGTTGGCCGTTACTGCACCCAATCCGGCCGAAAGGCTCATGTTTACTTCGCTGTATTTGATTCCGTTCACACCGGCATCGGCATCGGCGGTGAAGATGTAGTAGAGGTTCGTACTGCCCGGCTTTTGCACGATGATCGCCGATTGTGTCGAAGATGCATGTCCATGCAAACCGGTTCCGTTCGTCATGGCCACGTGATTTCTGTTCCACACCGTTACCCCATCGGTGTAAAACAACAAGTTGCCATTCACATCAGAAATGCTTGCACTGCCCTCGGTTGTAAGCAAAGCACCGTTCGTTAGTGCAACCGGAGCGCCGGAAGCAAACGTAACACCTGCATTGGATCCGAAATACCAGTTGTTGAATCGACCGGAATTTTGAGCATCCAATGCATTGGCGCTTGCAAAGATGAGCAGAGGGAGGAGAAAGGACTTGTAAAGTCTAAAAAACGGCGGGGTAAAAATTTCGTGCATGCGAACCTCTTTAATTATTTACAGAGGTGTACGAACGCGTTGTTTCGCGCGTTGCCCGATTTACTGCCTGTTTTACGCTTTAAGTCACATGGCGAAATGGCATACCCAAAAATATAAATAGCTGTAAGTCAAACATTCCATTCAACTCACAGCCATTTTAACAAAAAGTCTTACAAATTGCCCTCAGCTACCGGATGTCAAATCCGTTCGAGGTCGCCAAAAATCATCCAACCCTCTTTTCCGTCTTCGAGTTTCACCTTCACCCATTCGCCAAGCTCGTCGGTAATCTCAACGGTTGTTCCTGCGTGAATGATGAACAAGCCCATGGCCGATTGCACCGGAGAGCTTTTCACCGAAACACTGCCTGCGAATACCACAGCACGTTGTTTGGCGTCGTTGTTTTGATACGATGACCATGCCAATCCGAAGGTAAAAATGGCGGCTACAATGAAAGTCAATGCCCCTCAAAACAAAACTTTACGCCAATCGCTCTGCCTAGCCCGAATGAAGAAAATAATACTCAAGACAGCTGCAAAAAAAGTGAGGCAAAACATCCAAGCCCAGGTATCGGTTTCGAAAACTGCACGGAGCGAGCGAAACCAGCGGATGTAAAACAACTGAGGAACAGGCTCTATTTTATCTTCAAGATTTCGTTCTGCAAGGCGCAAATTGTAAGCGGCATCTTCTAAATCGGAGTCCAGTTTCAGTGCCTTTTGGTAAAATAGAATCGCAGAAGGAAAGTCGTTGAGGCGATAATAAGCATTGGCCAAATTGTAATACAGTTCGGAAGAAACGATATGGTCTTCATCTACCATCTGACGATATAAATTCGCTGCTTTCTGAAAATCGTTCTTTTTAAAGGCCGTGTGCGCATCGTTATACTT
>JBKCFX010000123.1:0-7081 GCA_046303595.1 Bacteroidia bacterium | reverse complement strand
ACCCAATATTTTAGCTAATTCCCTTAGGATTTTGTTACTTTTCTCATCAGCTTTAATAATAATTGCGCTCATCGTATTGAAATATTTTCAAATCTAACGAATTTTATCGAGGTCAAATGCGACAAAATTGTCATTTAATTCGATCATTGGCTTTGTGAACATTAACGCAAACAATTGCCTTATTTGCTCAAATACTCTGTTACTGCTTCTTCCAACTGCGCGCCACGTAAACCCTTTGCCAGAATTTTTCCATCGCGCCCTACCAGCACAGTAAACGGAATGCCCTGGAATCCATACTGCTTCACTACCACCGAACTCCAGTAAGCCAAATCGCTCACATGCGAAGGCCAAATCAATCCGTCTTTCTCAATGGCCTTCATCCACGCAGTTTTGTCTTTGTCGAGCGAAACAGAATACACCTCGAAGCCCTGACTTTTCTTTTCGTTATACAGGCGCACTACGTTCGGATTTTCCATTCGGCATGGACCACACCACGATGCCCAGAAATCGATTAGCACAAGCTTCCCACGCAACGAAGAAAGTGGAATCAACTTACCATCGGGCGAAGGCAAATTAATTTCGGGCGCCTCCGAACCAATTGCTGTAGCCCGCATCTGCTCAACTTTTGAAACAAAACTCTGCGCATAGCCCGAGTTCGGATAGGTACGTTTAAGTGTTTCTGCCAGTTCGTTGTAAATCACAAAATCCTGATCGGGATCGAGCAGTTCGGCTCCGGTAATGGCAGCCAAGGTATTGAGATTGGCGCGAATGATAGAACGGGTCTGTTCTAACTTTTGATTCACAAATGCATTGAACGATTGTTCCAATTCCATCTGCAGTGCTCCACGTTGTTCGGGGGGCGCTTGGTTAATTACTTTCATCAATGAATCGCGGTGAGCGTTAATGCCCAAGCGAATGGCCTTGATTTCCAATACCAGTTTACCTTCCTCACTGCCTTCGAGCGTGTAACTGTCTTGAAGCAACATGTTGTTATTGATGTATTGTATCGATTTACCCGGCTCCAACACGACGAAAACCACATTGTTATCGCTCACACGAATCCGATAAAAATCCTTCTCTTTAATCTCGTTTTTGAAATTAAAGCTTCCATCATCGGCAATCTTTACCGAATCGAGCGTTTCGACCATATTGCCTTTTATCTGGTCGAGGAAAAGCCAGGTTCCTTTATGTTGCGTAAGTTGGCCTTTCAAGGGACCATTTTTAGCAGATTCGCTGCTGCAGGCCGACAATACCGTTAATAATCCGAAGCTGATAAACAGCAAACACGTAATTTTTTTCATAGTGTGATTCATGCGTTTTCTAATGCTTTTTGTACAAGTTGATTGGCGATTTTAGGATCAGCTTTACCCTTCGAGAGTTTCATGACTTCGCCCATAAACAAGCCGATTAAACCGGTTTTTCCGCTTTTAAATTCCTGCACCTTTTCGGGATAACGGGCAATGGCCTCGGCAATCCAAACGTTGAGTTCGTCTGTATTATTTTCTTGAATCCAATTGTTTTCCTGTGCAATATCGAGTGCTTTGCGATCTGGATTTTGTACCAAAATAGGAAACACACGCTGACTTGCGGTGGAGAAGCTGATTTTACCACCATCGATGATGCCGATGAGCTCGGCCAAAGCATCAGGTTGCAGCGGAAATTCGTCGAGTTCAAGCCCGTTTTCGTTGAGCCACGATTTCACCGGACCGTTCATCCAGTTTGCAGCCGCTTTGTAATTGGTGGTTAACGAACAGAGTTTATTGTAATACAGCGCGGTAAGTTTATTTTCGATGAGAATTCCCGCATCGTATTCCGAAAGCCCATACGTTTTGGTGAAACGCTGAAATAGGCTATCGGGCAGTTCGGGCATTGCCTCACGTACTCGGGTGATGTATGCTTCATCCACAATTACCGGATTGAGATCGGGCTCCGGAAAATAACGGTAATCGTTCGCAGCTTCTTTCGAGCGCAGGCTGAACGTACTTCCGTTTACAGCATCGAACGAACGGGTTTCCTGCACAAGCGCCTCACCGGCTTCGATGGCTTCAATCTGGCGTTTGATTTCGAACTCAATGGCGCGTTGCACATTGCGGATGGAGTTCATGTTCTTCACTTCCACCTTGGTGCCGAATGCCGTGCTGCCTTTCGGACGTACCGAAATATTGGCATCGCAACGCATGCTACCTTCCTCAAGGTTACCATCGCAAATGTCGAGGTAGCGCACCAATTTGCGCACTTCGGTGAGGTAAGCACCGGCTTCTTCAGAGCTGCGGATTTCGGGCTCCGAAACCATTTCGAGCAGCGGTACACCGGCTCGGTTCAAATCGATAAGCGAATCGTAGGGATCCTGATCGTGCATGCTTTTGCCGGCATCTTCTTCGAGGTGAATGCGCGTAATGTTGATACTTTTATCGTTGCCGGCTAATTTGAAACGAATGGCTCCACCGGTGCAGATCGGCGTTTTGTCCTGGGTTATCTGATAGCCTTTCGGCAAATCGGCATAGAAATAATTCTTGCGGGCGAACTGGTTTTCGCGACGAATTTCGCAACCGCACGCCAGTCCCAGTTTTACCGCAAATTCAATGCTTCGCTTGTTAACACGGGGCAAAGTACCGGGATGGCCAAGGGTAATGGCACTGATGTTTGAATTGGGATGTGCGCCATAACTCGCCGAATCGGCAGAATAGGCCTTGCTTTTTGTAAGCAGTTGAATGTGTATCTCGAGTCCGATTACCGGTTCGTATGCTGTCATGTAAAATTACTATCCAAATGGGTGTTCAAATATAGAGACAAATACAGCGATTATTTATTCAATTTTTCAAGCATGGCTTTGAACAGGCCTGTTGAAAATCCTGTTTGTAACTCTTAATCAACCAACGTGTTTCAGGCAGCAGCGCTAACCTAAATTTGTGTAAGAAATCAATCAAGCTTGCTACAACATTGCTAAACTTTCTTCGTTTACCTATCTATAAACACAACACACACGAAAATGAAGGCGCTCATCCATAAACTCAATGCAACAAGCAAGCGCATTGCGTTTACACTTCGGTACGTACGTTTGTTCTTTTGATCAAACAATAAAATATTCTGAGATCCGACTTTATATGCACAATAATAGAGTCGGATTTATTTTTTGCGCATTTTTGACCGGTAAAAAATTATGGAAAACTGGAACCAAACCTATTCGGCTCATCGATTTGGAACGCGCTCCTTGCAGCCCGGAGGCCGGTCGGAATACGAACGCGACTGGGACCGCATCGTGTTTTCGAGTGCATTTCGCAGGCTGCAGAATAAAACCCAGGTTTTTCCGCTACCGCAGGAAGTTTTTGTACACAACCGACTTACCCATTCGCTCGAAGTGGCATCGGTGGGCCGCTCATTGGCAGAAGAAGTAGGCATCCATTTAGCAGAGCACCGGACAGAATTAGACCTCAGCGACGAAAGTGTGGAATTTTATCGCTATCATCTCAAACATGTTATTGCATCGGCTTGTCTGGCTCACGATTTAGGCAATCCTGCATTCGGGCATTCGGGCGAAGATGCCATATCGCAGTATTTCATCGATCGCGCATCGGATGCCTCGTTTCGTTCATTGTTTTCGGATGCCGAATGGAGCGATTTAACGCGCTTCGAGGGAAATGCGAATGCTCTGCGTTTATTGAGTCATCAGTTCAGCGGAAAGCTCGAGGGCGGCTTCAAGCTCACGTATGCAACGTTGGTTTCGATGGTCAAATACCCGTGTGAATCATCAGCCAGCATGGGAAAAGCGGGGCCGAAATACCGCTCGAAATACGGTTTTTTCCAAAGCGAAGCCGCCTTTTTTGGCGAGTTGGCCGCCCACATGAACTTAGTGCGCGAGCCCGATGAAAAGACTATTTACCGCCGTCATCCATTTGTTTATTTGGTAGAAGCTGCCGACGACATCTGCTATTCGATTATCGATTATGAAGATGCGCATCGTTTGGGAATTTTCTCGACCGAAAAAGTGATTGCCGATTTTCTCCCGCTGATTTTATTGAACCCCAACGAATCGGAGGAACGGATACTTTCGCTCATGGAAAAAGTAGGCGATGCCAACGAAAAAATCGCCTATCTGCGTGCTAAGGCCATCAACGCGCTAACAATGCGCTGTGTGCAACAGTTTGTTTCGAATCTCGACAGTTTACTTTCCGGCCATTTCGAAAGCGATTTGGTTTCATCCGATCCGGAAGTGAAGACCGTTTTAAAAACCATTCAACGCGAGTCGGTAAAATCGATATACAACCACCCAACTGTTGTTAAAATAGAACTGGCAGGTTTTAAAATCATGGCAGCATTGCTCGAAGAATTTATCGACGCTGCCTTGTGCGATGCATCGCGGCGCAATCCAAGGCAACGCAATACACTTCAACTCATGCCGGCGCAATATGCCTTTGATGAAAAGGCCAATCCATACCTACGCTGCATGTCGGTATTGGATTTTGTATCGGGCATGACCGACTTATATGCATTAAAATTGTTTCGCAACCTGCGCGGAATTGAGATGCCTGGGATTGGCACCGGTTCATAAAGTTAAAGCATTAAAGATTGTCATTATTTTGGGGTCGACTCCGTTTTTTGGATGGCATAGTCGATATTCATGGGGAATACTGTCCCAGTAATTCAATGCATTTCGTGCATTTCAACACGTAAAATTGAAATTAATTTTACCGAATTTGCATCAAATCCGGATATGGAATCAACATCTCACACACCGAGGTCACATGGTCTTTCATAATAAGCGATAATCCCACAATCAGCGCTGCCGAAATTATTGCTGTTGGAATATTGTTGTTGCGTATTTCTTCCCATTCGTTTACCCGCGTTAACTGAAATAAAATTAGGATTCCCGCGGCAATAACCATCAACGAAAAAACCATCCCGATGGCCAGGAAAATCAATACATAGCCAATGCTGGTGCTTATAGTGGTTGTATTCACAACTTCCTGATTTAGGAAACGAATGGCGTTGATGCCCGGACCAATTACCGAGGCCATGAGCAGCGAATTGCCCAGTAGAACACCAGCCTTTACTGTTGCGTAGGCAGTGTTCATCTGCTCTAGTTTGAAGACTTTTTTCAAATACGCATGCATGAGGCGGTAAACCAAAAAAAGACTTACGATTCCGATTCCGAATGCAACCGCCGATTGTAGTACGATTAAATAATCCATATTTATTGATTGTTAAAGAGTGCAATGTTCCAATTGTTCATGTTTCCGTGCGATGGACTCAGCATGCCGATTCTGAAGCCTTTGGCCGTTAATTCTACTGCCGAGTGGCGAATCCCTTCGATTGTTTTTGTATTTTGTCCGCCGCCGCCTAATCCAACACCCAATACCGAATGCCCATAAACATCACTCACCCAGATGCTCGCTGGAATGCCCAATCGGCCCAGCAGGGTGAAAGCGAGTAAACTACGCGTGTCGCAATCGCCTTTGAGGTTGTGTATGAATTCGTAGGGCGACTGAACCCCAGCAATGATTCCAGGTAAACAAGGTTTTCGGTCGGCGTGGTAATCGCTAATAAATCCGCCCTGCTTGTTTGCCTCTGCGCAGGTTCCATCGTGAATGAGGCAATATGGAATTTCTTGAATGAAGGTAACGACCATCTCGGCAGTTTGGGAGGGATTGAGCTTTTTAGCATCGCGCTGTTTGGCAAAGATGCGTGTTAAAGAATCAAGCTTGGGATTGTCGCGCGTTGAAAATTCGCTATAGACGCTATTCCAGTATTGAAGGGCATCGTCGAATTGTGCATTAGCGAAAGCATTGTGCAAGCGTTGCGATGCCTGAAACTGCTTCGATGAGGTGGTATAGCGGGCGCCATAGCGATTGCTAATGAAATCAGACCAATTAATGGAGTGATCGGTGAGGTAATCCCAAGTTTCGACCGGTGCAAGAGTGTCTTGCTTTGGATTGAGCCGCGGCTTACCCGATTCGGTGCTGCCGTCGTCGGTACGCACCCTTTCATCTTTTTGCCAGCGATTGCGCATCACCTGACTAATCGCTCCGATAAATGCAAAAAGCAAAAACAAGTAGAAGCTCCATTTCAAAAGTGTTCCCAAAATGCTGAAACAGCCTTTCAATCCAGCTGCGCCCGGCAAAGGTGTAAACTCATTATTGTTAGTTGGGATACGCGGTCTTACAATTAAGTCGGGAACTTCGATGGTCGTAGTTTCAGGTCGAACGGCGGCGATTACATCAGGATTCTGCTGCACTACCAAAGGCTCAAACGCCTTACGCTCGATATAATACCCAACGGGAACCGAAAAATAAATCTCTCCTTCGCTTAATCGATACTCAGCATTGATATGCGTGTGCGCAGGTTGACGAACATAACCTTGTTTTGGGTTACGGTTGCCGCTGTGTTCGCACAATACAACATGTTCAAGATCTTCCGAAAAGGCTGTTTGATCATCGGCCACAATAACCACATCGCTGGCACCGCGCTGGAACATCCTACCCAATGCCGATTTCTTTCGAGCTTTGAGAATCGGCATGTACACGTAATCTCCCACTTTTTCGCTATCGTAAATGCGCCGATCCAGTGGTTGCACCTCGCGAATTTCAATGGCAACCCAGCGTATTCCATAGAAGGTATGCGTGTGCGCACTCTGCGGTTTTTCGGGCTTTAACCAGGCCCGGTACTTTCCTTTGAAATGCTTGTAGGCGTTCATGGATTCGGACTAGGTTTTTCGCTGCGTTTAGTCTCAGTTGTTTCGGTATTCTTCAGTTCCACCTCCACACGACGGTTGATAGCGCGTGCTTCGATGGTCTGGTCGCGCGTTTTGGGTTGCGATTCGCCAAATCCGCGTGCTTCGATGCGTGATGGCTCAACACCGAAATTTATCAATACTTGTCGCACGGTTTCAGCTCGTTCTTGCGAGAGTTTGAGGTTGGCCTGTGCATCGCCCACATCGTCGGTGTGGCCTTTAATGAGCGCGTTGATTTGAGGATGCGTGCCTAGGTATTCAGCCAATTCCTGAATGGATTGAATCGAGTATGGGAGAAGCTTGGCGCTGTTGGTATAAAACTGTACGTTGGGCAATAAAATCGCATCGGTTTTT
>JBKCFX010000122.1:0-10536 GCA_046303595.1 Bacteroidia bacterium | reverse complement strand
ATCCTAACCCAACTTTCTACTTTCCAACTCATTTTCAATCTGGATTACTTGTTGAAAAAATGGGGGCAAAAAAAATGAGATGCAGCAAAATTGCTATTAATTTGCAGTATATTTGTTTTATAAAAAAGGAGGCAAAACAATGAAACCCAAACCATTTGAATACACGCTCAAAGAAACCCAAGAATCTCCCTTTCTCGTTGAAGATTTCGAAGTTGCCTTTCGCAATCCCATCGGGAAACTCGAGCGCATCCGCAAAGGCGTTTCGTACAACACCCTCGAGCACATGAGTCGGGGTTCGGCTTTGCCTATCAAGCAATTGCTGGCATTGTTGGGTATGCCGCAAACCACCTATAACAAACGCAAACGCGAAAACGAAAACCTCAGCATCCGCGATACCGAGCTCATTTTCGTACTCTACGAAACCCTGCGTTACGGTTATGAGGTATTCAACAATGAACGTTCGCTTTTCGAGCGATGGCTCCATGTGGCCAATCCTTCGCTGGGTGGTTACACGCCGGTGAGTCTCTTCGATACCATTACCGGCATTCAAGAGGTTAAGCATTGTCTACATTCCATAGATTACGGCACGCTAGCATAATGTACGTTTACCGCATTGAACGCAAGAAATATCTCGATGATGTACTCAGCGGGAAAGGCGCGGCGCTGTGCAGCGGCAACCGATGGAATAGCCTTCACACGCCTATGGTTTACACCTCGCAAAGCCGCTCTTTAGCTGTGCTCGAAATTCTTGCACGTGTTAATGCTATGGAGCTGGTTCCTAGCGACCGCTTGCTGATTGAGCTCGAAATTCCGGATCGCATCCACATCGAAGAATTTCACCCCGGAGAACTTCCACCGAACTGGAATATTTTTCCACCCGGCGAGCAAACACAGATGCTAGGCGATACTTTCATCCGAAAAGCAAAGGCAGCGGTGTGTAAAGTTCCAAGTAGTTTGCTAGAGGGAGAATTCAATTACCTGATTAATCCGATGCATGCAGATAGCAAACACATTCGGTGCATTAAGGATATTTCATTAAATATGCGCAGGTGGTTAACCTTTAGCTCAGTATTTTAATAATCCTCATTTGCGAACCGGAAATCGATCCTTGCCATCAAAAAACGGCGCCTGTATCGATAAAACTTTTAGCGGTTTATTGCCAGTTCGTTTTGCCGAATGGATGCTGCCCTTGGAAATAAATACCGCTGTTTGGGGTTGGAGTTGGATGAGCGAATCGTTTAGTAACATGGTGCCCGTTCCTTCAAGAATAACTACGTGTTCAGAATGCTCTGCATGGTAATGAGGCGCTACCTCATCGTGGATGTAAATGAGAAAGCTGCTTGAGAGTGAGTCCGACGCCAACGGAAAAACCTCGACAGCTTTGCCCAGAGTTTCATATCCTTTTGTATCGAGATTTAGCTGTTGTGCATTCAGGCTTACAGGAAGAAAAGCCAAGAGCAGAAATGAAATACTAGGTAACCTGATCATCGTCGTGGTGGAAGCGAAATCCCAAACGCTTACCCGTGGCGGCATTCATCATCTGGGCATTTTCGTTCAGTTGATTGAATGTGGCTTCTTGAACGGTTTCGTATGGCGGCGTGAGTAGGTCGAAATTCAAACAGAACAAAATGGCGCTTTCAATAACCTGCTCGATGCGTTCTTCGGTAAGCACGTCGGTTTGGAAATTATTGTACAAATAACCCATCTGGCGTTTTCCTTCGATCAGAAAGTGGCTTTCCTTGTTCAGAAATAAACGACCAATCAAATACCCCACGTCATTCACGCGTTTGTATTTCAACGAGTCTGAAAGAAAGTTATACATACTAATCAATCCACAATAGGCCCTGCTGTGGTCGTCTTGCACATAACTTAGGTTCCACACTTTGTGCTGGCTGTCGAATAAAAACACATTGGTGTGCATTTCGAAGATGAGCAAGTCGCCGGCTGTTCGGATGTAAATCGAAAAAGGCGATTTCTCGTGGTATTCAATCAGAATGCGCGAATCGTGTGCACTAATTTTTTCGTTCAGCCGATGGGCTACCTTCTTGAGAATGGCCTTAAATTGATCGAATGTTTCAATCGTGAGCTTGAAAATATCCTGCTTCAGACTGGCTTTGTCTTTCAGGGTTTGGATGATGAGGTCTTCGGCTGTTGACATAGATTTAATAGGCTCGTGCAAACAACACCCGTTGTTCGGATGGATTGCCGGTTAAAATACATTTTCCTGCTTCAGGTTTATTGTCTAAAGGTATACAACGGATGGTTGCTTTAGTTAAATCTTTAATCTTCTCTTCGGTTTCTGCGGTACCATCCCAATGGGCATAAATAAATCCGCCCGGTTCATCCAGTAATTTTACAAATTCATCCCAGCTATCGGCTTTAAAGGTATACTGCTCACGGTACGAAAGTGCTTTGGTGTAAAGGTTCTGCTGAATTTGTTCGAGAAGATGTGAAATCTTTGCAGCCAGATCCTGAATATGAAGGCTCTCTTTTTCGAGTGTATCGCGTCGCGCAACTTCAACCGTACCTTGTTCAAGGTCGCGCGGGCCAATCGCAATGCGCACCGGCACGCCACGCAATTCGTGCTCGTTGAATTTAAAGCCCGGTTTATGGGTATCGCGGTCGTCGAGTTTTACAGAAATTCCAGCTTTCTCAAGTTCTTGCTTGATGTTTTTTCCGGCATCACACACCTTCTGAAACTCTTCATCGGAGCGGTAAATAGGAACAATAACAACCTGGAATGGTGCAAGCTTCGGAGGAAGCACCAAGCCTTGGTCGTCGGAATGTGTCATGATCAAAGCCCCCATCAATCGGGTAGAAACGCCCCATGATGTAGCCCACACAAAATCTTGCTTTCCATCTTTACCCGTAAACTTCACGTCAAATGCTTTGGCAAAATTTTGTCCCAGAAAATGCGAGGTGCCCGCCTGCAGGGCTTTTCCATCCTGCATCATGGCTTCGATACAATAGGTTTCAACGGCTCCCGCAAAACGTTCATTCGCCGTTTTTCGTCCTTTAATTACCGGAATGGCCATGAATTCTTCTGCAAATTGCGCGTACACTTCTAACATTTTTTCAGTTTCTTCAATGGCTTCTTCGGCGGTTGCATGCGCTGTATGGCCTTCCTGCCAAAGGAATTCTGCCGTGCGCAAAAACAAACGCGTACGCATTTCCCATCGCACAACATTGGCCCATTGGTTAATCAAGATGGGCAAATCGCGGTACGATTGAATCCATTCGCGGTAGGTATTCCAAATGATGGTTTCAGAAGTTGGACGAACGATGAGTTCCTCTTCCAATTTGGCTTCGGGGTCAACGATAACACCCTTTCCGTTTTCGTCGTTTTTTAAGCGATAATGCGTAACCACCGCGCATTCCTTTGCAAAACCTTCGACATGTGCCGCCTCCTTGCTCAAAAAAGATTTCGGAATAAACAACGGAAAGTAAGCATTCACGTGGCCCGTATCTTTAAACATCTTATCGAGTGCCTGCTGCATTTTTTCCCAAATAGCATACCCGTATGGCTTAATTACCATGCATCCGCGAACGGCTGAATTATCGGCCAGATTCGCTTTGGTTACGATATCGTTGTACCATTTGGAATAATTTTCTGCGCGTGTTGAAATATCCTTGCTCATTGAATTTCTTGTGGTATGGTATTTGTAAATTTGCGAACGTTGCCGCAAAGGTAATTAAATCGAATCAAGAGAATCTGAAATGATGCACGCTGACCCCAACAAAAATAGCCTTATGAAAACAATGGCATTTATAGCAGTTACTGTGATGGTTATCACAAGTTCCTGCGCTTCGAACAAAAATACAACAAGCTATGAATCCGACGATCGGTATTATTCACTTGCTGATGCGCGCCGTGAGCAGAAAAAACTGAAAAAACTGAATGCCGCTGCAACCGAGCCTTCACAAGTTCTCGATGAAGACCGCAGCGCCCAGCAAAATGATGAGTCAGACAACAGCCGCGTTAATGATTATGCGCCGGCTCCTCAGTCCGATGGCGAAACAACCATCATCAACAATTATTACGAAGACGATTACGATATGGACGATTATTACGATTACATGTATGCATCGCGCATCCGTCGTTTCAATCGTCCCAATGCCGGTTTTGGTTACTACGATCCCTTCTTTACCAATGCGTATTGGTATACTTACGATCCGTTCCTTTTTGGCAATTCAATTTATTCAAGCTACAGTTTTTTCAATCCTTATGTTCCTTGGGGCTGGAATACCTGGTCTTCGCCCGGATTTAGCTTTGGTTGGAATTCGTGGACCGGCTGGAATGTTGGCTGGGGTTGGAATTCTTGGGGCTACAATCCTTATTCGTATTACAATCCATGGAGATGGAACAGCTGGGGCTACAATCCTTACTCACCGTTTGCCTATAATCCTTTCTTTTACTCACCTTACAGCTATGGTGCCGGGTATATGAACGGCTTTAACAATGGTTTTGCATACGGTATGATGATGAACTCGATGTACAACAATCCGGTCTATTACAACAGCTACGATCAGAACACCTACAATTTCGGGAACTCTGTTTATTATGGCGCAAATACAGGTGCTGTTGGCGGTGGAAGCGGTTTCTCCGGAATGTCTACACTCTCTTCAAGTTTAGGAGATAAAATTGGTACCAATTACCAAGTTGCCGATGGTGGCAAAGTAACCGGTACACTCGCAGGAGGAAAGCCAACGACCACTACCGGAACTGCTCTTAAACCGGATGCTGCTGCAAAACCGACGCAGACCGATTCAAGACCATCGAAAAACGATCTGCAAGCAACAACTAAACCCGCTGTGGGCCAAGTAAATCAGCCTGATGTTCGGCCCTCTGTTCCAACTGCACAAACTAAACCCGGCAATGCCATTTCCGGCAAGGATCAACTTATACAACAGGGTGTAATGCGGCCAACTAAAGCAGATGCGTATTCCAGCACTCCTGTAACCCAAGCTGCTCGACCTACATCCGACAATCGTCCGGAGTCTCCATTATCCCGCCCGCAAACGCCAATTACCCGCGAGCCTAATATCCAGTCGCCGGTTCGCAACAACGATTCGCGTCCTAACGCACCAACATACAACTACAATGGTGCAATTCGAAACGAAAACCAAGCCGGCCGAACAAATGGGTACAATCCAGCTCCGGTTCGTTCGGATGTACCATCCCGTTTCAATGATAATGCGCGTCCATCGGATCAAACGCGCCCAACTGCCCCTTCGCGCAATGATTCTTACACGCGTCCTTCAGAGTCGGTTCGTCCAAGCTATCCTTCGCGTCAAGAAAACAATTACAGCCGTCCTGAGCAGCGTCCTTCCAACGTTACACAGCCTTCTCGTAACACCGAGCGCCCGTCTTACCGCGACTACCAAAGTCCGCGTCGCGAAGAGCGCAATTACCAGCAGCGCAGCGAGCCACAACGCGAGAACCGTCGTCAAAATTACCAACCGCGTGATAGTTATCAACCACGTAACAATAGTTCGGCTCCCCGTCAAAATTATCAGGCGCCTTCACGCTCCGGGAATTCCCGTGGTGAGTCTCGTCCTCAATACAACGGTGGCGGCCGCAGTTCGGGTGGTAGCTATAACAGCGGAGGCAGCAGCCCACGCATGAGTTCAGGTTCTTCGGGAGGCGGTTCCAGATCTAGTGGAGGAAGCGCTAGTCCACGTACAAATGGTTCACGCCGTTAAAAAGAAAAATGATGAGACGTACAGGTTTAGTTCTCGTGTTAACAGCCATGCACTCATGGCTGTTTTCACAAAATGCCGACGATGCAATTCGATACAGTTGGACACCCATGGGCGGAACCGCCTTATCGATTGGAATGGGCGGTGCAACAGGTGCAATCGGTGGCGATTTTACAAGCGCCAGTATTAATCCCGCAGGTTTGGCTTTATACCGTCAATCAGAATGGGGTATTTCAACCGGGTTGGCTATTGCATCGGCAAAATCAAGTTACCTTGGCTCGGGCGACGACGACCGAAAGGTGAATTTTAATATTCCGAACATTCATCTTGTAGCGTATACGCCAAATGCTAATCGAATGAAAACAAAGGGCTGGTTGAGTACGACGTTTTCGGTAGGGTACAACAAGCAGGCAAATTTGTGCGAGATCATTCGGTTTAGCGGAAGCAATGCACAAAATTCGATGGTAAATGCATTTATTGAAGATGCAGGAAATCTTCAGCCGGGTAGTTTGAATCCTTTTGGAGCAGGTTTAGCCTACGAAGCTTTTTTAATAGATCCGCGAGTGGATTCATCAGGTTATACAACTTTATATGGTCCGTTGAATGGTGGCGTGTTTCAGACCGGTGTATTGGAGCGGCGCGGTCGCATCGGCGAGACTAGTTTTTCGTTTGCCGGGAATTACAGCAACCGCATTTATGTGGGTGCTGGTTTAGCCATTCGCCGCATCGTAATGGAGAGCAATTATTCCTACACGGAAGAAAACGCAAGCGACAGTCTCCCGGGATTTAACTCGTTTACCTACAGTGTTGACCGAACCGATCGCGGAACTTCGGTCGCATTTAGGGCCGGTATTATTGCCCGTATTATCGACAACATCCGGGTTGGCGCATCTGTTGTTTTGCCCTTGGATTATCGCATCAACACCACTTCTACGCACAGCATCGAGAATGATTTAACTGTTGGGTACTATGAACATGCTGTTGATAATGAATACAATTACAGACTCCGTCAGGGCGCCCGATTTACCGGAAGTGTTGCAGGTGTATATGGTAAACGGGCTTTACTTTCACTCGATTTTGATCTTGTGAATTATTCGAAAATAAGAATGCTGGATGAAGCTCAAAGTTTCGAGGTCGACAACGATGCAATTCGAGAAGGCCTAAGAACAGTTGCTAATATTCGTGTTGGCGGCGAATTGCGATTTAACGAATTGTATGCCCGCGGTGGTTTGCAATTCAACGGCACACCATACCGTGAAGATGTTTTCGGGAAAGACCGCATAATTCCTTCCCTTGGTTTGGGCTACAGAGAAAGCGATTATTTTTTCGACCTTTCCTACGCTCTGCAAATTTCAAACGGACGCTACCAGCCCTATGGTTTGGCTAATGGATCGCAGCCGGTTGCAACATACGATCAGCTTCAAAGCCTAATTGTATTTTCTTTGGGCACCCGTTTCTAAAAAAGAAATTACAAGAACTCCAAAATTAGATGGATTTGCATGCAATACCGATTGCTCGATTTGTAATTGTAACTAAAATGCGGTATTGTGTTTTCGTTGGACTGATTTTGGGCATGTTGCCTGTAAATAGCTATGGACAAGATTTAAGTCCCATTCAATTAGACAGGCCGGACCAAACAGAATGCCCATTTATTACACCCCAAAAATACATTCAGGTTGAAAATGGGTTTACGTTGGAGAACTCGGTAGGCAGTATGCAATCAATCAGTTTCCCTACATCACTATGGAAATACGGTGTAAACGAAAAATTCGAGTTGCGCCTTATTACGGAGTTGGCAACAGAGAATCGGCAAACCGGGTTAAAACCCATAACCCTGGGTTTTAAATCGAGTTTATTTGAAGAGAATGGGATTATTCCGAAAACGTCGTTTATCGGCCATATAACGAGTTCAAGACTGGGAAGCAATGCATTTCGCACCACCTACATTGCACCTTCATTTAGGTTTACAATGCTGCACACGCTTTCAAACAAAGTAAGTTTGGCCTACAATGTTGGCGCAGAATGGAACGGAGAAATACCGCAACAAGTTTATATTTATACCCTTACAACCGGAGTAGGTTTGACAGAGAAATTAGGGTGTTATGCCGAAATCTACGGGTTTGTTCCAAATATAGATGAAGCAGACCACAGAATAGACGGAGGACTGACGTATTTGTTATCCAATGATTTTATAGTTGATTTTTCCGGGGGAATTGGATTGATAAACAGTACGCTAAAAAATTATATGTCGCTTGGTATTTCATACAGATTTAAGACCACGAGCTAAAAAACAAGTAAGTTGTTACCATGTTTTGCTTAGGAATTCAATAGATACGCAGTGAAATCAATAACAAGCACGTTGCTTAACATTGAAATCAGAAAAGCGAAGAAAGCGAAGATGTTAGCGCCAGCCTAATGCACCGATTTTGCAGGTTGCGCCATGAGCGACTCAATTTCCTCCACTTCTAACGGAATAGTGGCCATGAGGTCTACGTTCCCGGTTTCGGTAATCAGAATGTTGTTTTCGAGTCGTATGCCAAGTCCTTCCTCCGGAATGTAAATGCCCGGTTCGCAGGTAAACACCATGCCGGCTTCGAAGCGGGCATAACGATAACCGACATCGTGAACATCCAATCCCAAATAATGGGAAGTGCCATGCATGAAGTATTTCTTATACAATGGATTATCTGTCGATTGCGCCTTCACATCTGCAGCATTGAGCAATCCAAGTTTGATGAGCTCTTGTTCCATCGCGAGGCCCACTTCTTTTAAATAATCTTCATAAGCGGTACCTGGAACCAACATGGATGTGGCATATTTCATCACACGTAAAACAGCATTGTATACATCTTTCTGTCGGGGAGTGAATTTCCCGTTCACCGGAATACAGCGTGTTAGGTCGGAATTGTAGTTGGCATATTCGCTACCGAAATCCATTAAAATAACATCACCATTTTTGCATTGCTTGTTGTTTTCGATGTAATGAAGTACGCAGGCCGATGCACCCGATGCGATAATAGGGTGATAAGCATGACCGGTGGCTCGGTTGCGCAAAAATTCATGCGTTATTTCAGCCTCAATCTCATATTCCCACACACCGGGCTTTACAAAGCCGAGGACACGGCGAAATGCTTTTTCTGTAATGGTGCAGGCTTTCCGCATCAACTCTACTTCCCAATGCGATTTGATAGAACGCAAATGGTGCATAATGGGTGCGCTGCGTTCAATTTTATGCAAGGGATATTTCGATTTCATTTCCAATGCAAACCGATGTTCGCGGTATGGAACTTCTGTAAATGCTCGATCGTGATCGTTCATGTTGAGGTAAATGCCCTCCGCATAGGTCATCAAAACATGCAAGGTTTGTTCGAAGCTTTCAACCCAAACAATATTTTCGATGCCTGATGCTGCATTGCCTTCCTCTTTCGTGTATTTATGTCCTTCCCAAACAGCAATGGTTTCGTTGGTTTTTCGAAGAAATAGAATTTCGCGCTGTTTGGGGTTGGGCGAATCGGGGTAAAGCAGGAGCATGGTTTGTTCCTGATCAATGCCCGTGAGGTAGAATAGGTCGGGATTCTGCCTCCACAAATAATGCGCATCGGCACTTCGTGGCACTTCGTCGTTAGAGATAAAAACGGCGATGTGATTGGGCTTCATCCTACCGGCAAAGCGTTTTCTGTTTTGTATAAACAACTGATTATCTATTGCATCGTACTTCATTTCTTGGACCTTTTGATTCAATATGGTCCGAAAATACTTAAATAATCCTAATTTGATATGAGAAAAAAATAAACCTCCGCATCTGTAGGCTACAGGGGCTCTATCATAAAATTCCTGCACATCGGTTCACTGCGTACCGTTATTTTTTGAACTGGGATGCCAACCGAGATAAATTACACCGGGTTCGGTATAAAAATAGGATTGCATTTCGTTTGAATATTCGATAGGCGCATTGAGATGCATACGCATAAAATTAATGTAATTGTATAAACTTCGCTCCGACATATTTAACTTCTTTGCAAAGTCTATGGGTCGACCGGTTGAGTTATTGCGGATTAATAAATCCATTCGCTCAATTTTAGTAAAATCCATAAAGCCGAAATTCTGTTCCTTTGCTGAAATATATTTTCAGTGAATAACTTTTATTTTGAAACGTTTATCGAAAGAGATAATACCAAAGCGGTGAAAAATTTAGAAGCGTTCAAAATCAATCGAGGCGAAGAGACGCAAATGCTTAATTTGTCGCGAAATACAGACGACAATGCCGTTGAGGCATTTTACATACGCAACATTGCCGAGTTGCTCTTTTTGGCTTATGGTATACTTGACAGTGAGGCGGAGGCAGAAGATGCAGTTTCTGAGGTTATTGAGAAGCTAATAAACCTTTCAAAATCTGGTTATTTTAATGCATCATTCAAAGGTGAAGGCGAATTACTGGGATTTGTGCGTATTGCTTTGAGGAATATTTGTTACGATATTCTTCGCAGGAGAAAAAGAAAGATGAGTATCTTTCAAAAAATCGGTGAAGCAATTCCGATATGGACTCGACCTGAAGCTTTTGATACATTTCAGAAGGAGGCCATTGAGTTAATGCTACTGGAACTCAGTTCGCGAGAAAAACAAATTTTCGTGTTGTACAACCAGGGGTTTCGAAATCATGAAATAACCACTAGACTTGGAATATCTGAGTTAACTGTTCGGAATACATTGTTTAATGCCAAAAAACGTATTCGAACGATTTGGAATAAATTTATGCGCTGAATTATGCATATCGAAAAGAATAATCCGGATAGCGGTTTTCCAACATGGGAGGAAATAAACGCATACTTATCCATT
>JBKCFX010000121.1:0-1924 GCA_046303595.1 Bacteroidia bacterium | reverse complement strand
ATTCAGTACGCTTCCAATTTGATAATAAGAAACATCAAGCGGTAATTTATTAAAAACGCGACTTAAAAAAGTGGCAGATTTTAACAATTCAATTTTACGAGGTAAATCGGTGCTCGACTGAAAGTTTTTATCCAGAAGTATTTTTGAGTTTGTGTTTGCTAGTGTTACCTGAATGATAGACTTCGATTCAAAAATCGGGTACGTATATCGTAGGTATAAAAACGCCATCAAAAAGGCAATAACAGCAAAGAGAAAAACCCAAGCAAGATTTTTCCTAATTACCTTTTTAAACAGGTTAAAATCAAAATCTTCGTTAAATGTTGTTATTTTTTTTTCGCTCATTTATTTAAGAAGATTTAGGAAAAAGTAGGTCGTTACACCTATATTAATTAATCCAATTGTAGGTGCAATTCTGCTTAATAAGTTTTGCGCGTAATCGTTGCGGAAATCTACGTAAATAATATCGTCTCCCTGCACGATCAAATCAGACTTTTTAAGGTTCTCAATTTTTGATAAGTCGATTAAATAGATCTGTGGATTTTTTAAATCACCTCTGATAATTTTGATTCTGTGCGCTTTACCGGTCGATGGAATGCCTCCTGAAATTGCCAATACTTCTAACAAATTCATATTTTGAAAGGGTAATGGAACCACTCGAGCAACTCCTGCTCCTCCACTAAATAGTATTACCCGCTTACTTAAAACTTTAATCGTTACATAAGGGTCGACATAATATGTTTTCAATAAATCTTCCATTAATAACTCGGCTTCTCTTACCGTAAGATTTGAAATCTTGATTCTTCCTACTATGGGTAATTTAATTGAACCATCGTAATCAACAGTTGTTCCAACGCCCCTGCCAGCAATCACATCAGTATTTTCAAAAATACTTGCGCCTTTATTTGGACTTATGGAAATATTAAGCTCATCATTTACAGCGATTTTATATTCTCTTATATCGGGCATTTTGGATGCATCATCAAAAGTGTAATTTCGTTTTGTTTGAAACATGATAGCCTGATTTTTACATGAGCTTATAAAAATTAGGATAGACAAAAACGTGGCGAGTTTATAAATGAAAATAGTTTTGGTGGACATGCCTCAAATATAGCGAATAACACTTATGATGTTGTTAATAATTCCTTATAGAGTTCTGTAATGTCGCGTATCAGTCGCGTAAAATGAAATTTGTTTCGAACATGATCCCATCCAACGTGGCCGAATTTTAAACGTTTTTCGTCGTTCTCGGTTAGCTCAAGAATAAGCGAAGCAAATTCTTCCGCATCTGTTTTTGACTGGCTCATCAAGGCTGTAACGCCTTCAATTACGACATTCTCAATGCCGCCAACATTGGTCGTTACGATTGGTTTGTTGGCAGCCTGCGCCTCGATTAAACTCACCGGCGTTCCTTCATTCAATGACGTTAAGGCGATAATGTCCAATCCTGCACATGCAACATCAATTTCTTTAATCCACGAGGTAAATGTTACTAAGGTTTTACGTTGCTCATTCAAGGCGTCGCTGAATTCTAATCCTAATTCTTTGGCTATTCCTTCAATGCGCAAACGATCTTCTCCATCACCAATGATAAAGAAACGCAACGATTTAACACTGCGTTCAGCAACAATTTTTAACGATTCCAAAAACAAACGATGATTTTTTATCGGAACCAAGCGACCAATAATTCCAATAGCAATCTCATGAGGCTCTAACAAATAGCGCTTACGAAAACCGGCACGCTTCGAATCCATGTTCTCGGTAAACCGCGTTAAGTCGAAACCCAATGGAATAACCCTAATTTTCTCGGGTTTACAAATACGGTGAACGAGGCACAATTCGGCTTTCTGCTTTTCGCTAATCGCAATAATTGCGGAGCTTTTTCGTGCCAGATTTCGCTCGATATTCTTGTACATCAGCGTTTTCA
>JBKCFX010000120.1:0-1363 GCA_046303595.1 Bacteroidia bacterium | reverse complement strand
CGTATGATTTCGCTTATCGGGTTAGGAACAGATAAAGTACCTGGCATGACCGTGAATCGCTATTGTGCATCGGGACTCGAAACCATTGCTATTGCGGCAGCAAAAATTGAGGCCGGTCAGGCCGATTGTATCATAGCCGGTGGTGTAGAAACCATGTCGCCCATACCTTTTGGGGGATGGCGCATCGTTCCGAATTTGGAGATAGCGAAATCGCACGCCGATTATTATTGGGGCATGGGCCTCACCGCCGAAGCCGTGGCGCGCGAATTTGAGGTGAGCCGCGAAGATCAAGACACATTTGCTTATCAGTCGCACCAAAAAGCCGTCGCCGCCATACAGGAAGGACGATTCAAAGACGACATCGCTCCGATCGCAATAGAGGAAATATTCCTCGACGAAAAAGAAAAACGCAAAGTAAAGCGTTACACCGTAGCAACTGATGAAGGTCCTCGTGCCGATACCGACATTGAAAAACTCGCCAAACTCAAACCCGTTTTCGCCAGCGATGGCGTGGTAACAGCCGGTAATTCGTCACAAACATCAGACGGAGCAGCCTTTGTGCTGGTAATGTCGGAGCGTATGGTGAAGGAATTGAACTTGCAGCCTTGGGGAAGATTGATTTCCTATGGACTTGCGGCTTTGGATCCGCGCATCATGGGTGTTGGTCCGGTGTATGCTATCCCGAAAGCGCTCGAAAAAGCCGGTATGCAGCTCAATCAAATCGAATTGATTGAATTGAACGAAGCCTTTGCCTCGCAGTCGCTGGCGGTGATGCGCAAACTTGAGCTCCAGGCCGACCGTGTAAATGTAAATGGTGGCGCCATTGCACTTGGCCATCCGCTCGGCTGCTCGGGCGCAAAGCTTACCGTACAATTGTTCAACGAAATGAAACGTAGAAATCAAAAATACGGTATGGTAACCATGTGTGTTGGCACAGGACAGGGAGCCGCCGGAATATTCGAACGATTTTAATAGCCAATACCATGGAAAATAAAGAAAAGCATACCACAAAAGGAGGCGAATTCCTTATAAAAGAAACAGCTGCCGAATCGGTTTTTATACCCGAAAACTGGAGCGAAGAGCAACGCATGATCGCCGATACCACGTACGATTTTCTTGAAGCCGAGGTCTATCCGAACCTCGATCGCATCGATAAACTCGAGCCGGGACTTATGCCCTCGCTGCTCGATAAAGCAGGAGCATTGGGCTTGATGGGCGTTTCGGTACCCGAAGAATATGGCGGATATGGCAAAGATTTCAATACATCGATGCTCGTTTCTGAAGTGGCGGGCGCAGGCTTTTCGTTTGCCGTAGCCCTTTCGGCGCATACCGGTATTGGAACCTTACCGATTTTATATTATGG
>JBKCFX010000119.1:0-3936 GCA_046303595.1 Bacteroidia bacterium | reverse complement strand
GGCATCTTTTACGCGCCCGTAACGAATCTCGGCTACCTTGCCAAAATCGCCGCTGCGTTCGGCCTGTTCGGCTTCGTATTTGAGCGATTCAATCTGCGATTTCTGCTTTTGGATTTCGTCGAGCACGTTTTTCTCCTCCTGCCATTTGGCTTTAAAGGCATTACGCTCTTCTTCGAGATTGGCAATTACTTCGTGAAGTGTGGCCAGTTTTTTCTCGTCGTTTTCACGTTTAATGGCCTCGCGTTCAATTTCGAGCTGACGGATTTTGCGCTCCAGTTCATCGAGCTCTTCAGGCAGTGAATTGATTTCCATGCGCAACTTCGAGGCGGCTTCGTCAATCAGGTCGATGGCTTTATCGGGCAGAAAGCGGTCGTTGATGTAGCGCTGACTCATTTCTACGGCAGCAATAATGGCCTCGTCTTTTATCATCACCTTATGGTGGCTTTCGTATTTTTCTTTCAAACCACGAAGAATCGAAATGGCGTCCTGGCTGTCGGGTTCGTCAATGAGCACTTTCTGAAATCGACGTTCCAGCGCTTTATCTTTTTCGAAATATTTCTGGTATTCGTTGAGCGTGGTTGCACCGATAGCTCGCAATTCCCCGCGACTTAAAGCAGGTTTCAAAATATTTGCGGCATCCATGGCTCCTTCGCCACCACCGGCACCCACGAGCGTGTGAATTTCGTCGATAAACAAAACAATGTCGCCTTCAGACGAAACTACTTCTTTCACTACCGATTTTAAACGCTCTTCGAATTCGCCTTTGTATTTCGCACCGGCAATGAGGGCGCCCATGTCGAGCGAATAGATTTGCTTGGTTTTAAGATTTTCGGGCACATCGCCATTCACGATGCGGTGGGCCAATCCTTCGGCAATAGCGGTTTTACCTACACCGGGTTCGCCAATAAGAATGGGATTGTTTTTAGTACGGCGCGAGAGAATCTGCAACACTCTGCGGATTTCTTCATCGCGACCAATTACCGGATCAAGTTTGCCCAATCGGGCGGCTTCGTTCAGATTTTTAGCGTATTTGTTCAGTGCATTGTAGGTTTCTTCGGCACTTTGCGATGTGGCTTTTTGCCCTTTACGCAATTCCGAAATCGAATTGCGCAGATCTTTTTCGTTTACACCCGCATCTTTAAGCAAACGCGCAACTTGGTCATCGCCCGATAAAATTCCCAGGGCAAGATGTTCGAGCGTTACAAAATCATCTTTCATCTCGCTCATAATTGCAGTTGCTTTTGCAAGGGCTTGCTGAGCTGATGCACTTAAATACGCCTGGCCGCCGCTCACTTTGGGATAGCCTTTTACCATAGCATCGAGTGCAGCATCGAGCGCACGTGTATTAACACTCAGTTTGCGAAACAGGTGTGGAAGAACATATTCATCGGTGTCGAGCAAACCACGGAGTAGATGTCCGGTTTCGATGGCTTGCTGCCCGTTTTGCATGGCCAGTTGCTGTGCTTGTTGCACGGCTTCCTGAGCCTTTGTGGTGAATTGATTGAAATTCATAATTCGTTTGTTATCGGTATGCGCTAATCAAAGGTGTTTCCAAGTGTAAATTGCAGACAAATTGACATTTCTTCTCTTGTCGTCGTGTTATTTTGGCATTCGGGGATTAAAATTATGTTAGCTTTTGACGGTTTTTACATGAAAAAGGGTTAAGATTGCATTGCAGATTGACGTATTGTTCTGAAGTCGACGTTAAAATTATTACTAAATACTTATGCAAACAGTAAGAACCCAAGTTCGTGTAGTTGTTTTTTTCTTGTTCAATCAACTGATCCGACTTCCCTTTGGATTAGAATTCTTCAATTGGATTTATGAACGGTCCAATCCGATGTGGGTGCATATCTTAAACACGCATATCACCTTGCCAAATAAAAATGCGATTTGGAAAATTAACCTCAATAATAAAGAGGTTGTTAAAACCAGGTTAATTAAAGACAAGCCTATTATGCGGCATGTAGCCATGGGGTATCGTTGGCATGATAGCGCCATTAATCGAATAGAAACCGTTATTGTTGATTATTTCTATCATAACTACAAAAGTACTTCTTATTATATAGATGGTGGAGCCAATATGGGCATGCGTTCTATGTGCGCTTTGAGCAAAGAATTGAATGTAATCATGATAGAGCCTAACCAAGAAACCAATGAAATAAATCTAGACCGTTGTAAATTGAATAATTTTTCAAATTATACCCTATTGGATGTAGGATTATCTAATGAAGATGCAAGCAAAACAATTTATTTCGATAGTTCCTCATATTTATCTACCCTTAATAAAAATGTTGCAAGCCAGGATGGAATTGACATCACAAATGAAGTGGTAATTAAAGTTAATCGACTGGATACATTAATAAACGATAAGCTAAAAAAACAAAATCATTTTTTTATTAAAATGGATATTGAAGGCCATGAGATTGAAGCCTTAGAAGGATGTTCAGCGCTGCTGGAGGAACCTAATGTTGCCTTTTTAATTGAAATTAATGAAAAAGGCCATCACATTGAATCCATCTTTCAAAAGATGAGAAATCTCGGATATTTCGTTTACGAAAAAATACCCGTAAATAATAGTGGTCAATTTTTAAGGGAGTGTATTGCAGAGGATACCAATTCAAATTATGTGTCAGACGACTTTCTATTTATAAAATCGCAGGCATTGGTTGATCTATTTAAGCGCTATGTTGCATGAAAAAGGCTGTGGAAGGATAGATTTTTCATGTATCTGTTTGGATGCTACAGCTTTTCAAATTATTATCAGTAAGCGCGGATGGCTCTAACGGTATGTGCTTCGTCTTTGTAGCCAGTTGATGGGTCGCCGGTATCAAAGAAAAATAACCAGGCAGTAAACGATGTGGCCTCTTTGCTGCTCCAATGTTGTTGAATGGATACCTGGCTTGCACCGGCTATTTGGCTTAGCGTTCTATTAACATTATAAAGGTTATTCCATAAAAGGTCTAACTCGAGTAAAGAGGGTAGATACCAGTCGTTTTGCCCGCCGTTGGTAGAGTTTAAACACAGTGACGCAGCACTGCTTGTATGGCCCGACTGTGCTACGATGGCGTTGCTGTTCGCCAAACCATTCCACATGCTTTGAGCTGAGGCTCCAATTCCTGATGTTTGAACATTGCTCCACGTAGCACTTGTACTTAACGCTACTTTGTCAACTACCAATCCGTGTTCAATTCCTTGTGCATCGCGCCAAATGTGAAATACAACGCCTCCGCCAAATTCCTCTCCGATGTAGTGTGTAAATCCACCGCTACCGGGCGGTCCTTGTGGTCCGGTAAGGCCAATGGGACCTTGTGGTCCAGCAGGACCTTGTGGCCCAGGCGTGCTGCTTCCGCTGCTTGCTGCATATAGGGCATAAGGCACACTTAATAATTGACTGATGGCCGTAATCGTATAATTGGATCCTCCGGTAGGGTCGGTTTCGGTTTTTACGAAAAAAGGTCCGTTAGCCCAATTAATAGATGCAAATGTACCACTGAGTACAGAACCTCCTCCAATTTCTATGCTTACAAGACCATTTGAATTTGATGTAGTGGAATGCGTTTCAGCGTAAACAACACTGCCGTTTGAGCTCGTTTGCAGAATGCTCACCCGCATTCCAATTTGTTGGTTTATAACCAGGTTGTTTGATGCGTTTCGTACAACCGCCTGATAGTTCATTTTTGTAGGAGCCTGTGCACCAAGTGATAGATAAAGAAACAAGCTTAAAAGCGTGATTAAAAGTATTGGTCTAGACTGCGTTTTCATGTTATTCTAATTTAAACAAGTATTTATCGCCCTTAAATTATTAAAATTCCACGAAAAAAAAGCTGCCCCTCCATTTAGAAAGGGCAGCTCCTATATAGTCGATCCTGAAAAAGTCCGATTCAGGAAAAATTAATTTTCAAATTCGTCAGAATTAAGCGAGAAGTTTCGATT
>JBKCFX010000118.1:0-12158 GCA_046303595.1 Bacteroidia bacterium | reverse complement strand
TTTTTGGAATATCTGCGCAAATAATGTGATCTTCATGCCGGAGTTGGTTTTTGTTTTTTTGTCGTAAATCAAACATACCGGATTTTATCTGGACCAACTCCAATTTTTTACCCTAATTTAAAACGTCTTGGACGGGTGTGAAGGAAAACAATAAAAATAAAAAATGAAAAGCAATTATTGTAGCTCCTTCATGGAAAGAAAATATTTTAGAAATTCCACCATATAATAAGCCATATCCGGGGCCGTACCAGTTATACTCTCCAATCAGAGATACATTGCTATCAATGAATCCCCATGCTTTTAATGATCCAGTTTCGTAAAATAATCTCGCACTATTAAAATAAATACAGTCATCTTCATGGGTAGGCCTAACTCCATTACCAGTTCTGAATGCATAAAAAATAATGAAAAAAACAAGAGAAACAGCAACGTAGTAGGCTATTTTAAATATCAATCTTTGGGTCTTTAATTTATTCAAGGCACCAGAAAGAAAATGATTTGTTTTTAGAATTTCCATTATTTTAATTTCTATGCGAAAGAGACAAAATAATTGTTCCTGATATAATTAATAAATATCCAAAGATTTTGTTTATTGTAATTGATTCATTAAAAAATAATACGCCCATTATAAAAACTAAAACATACGACAAACTCATAAATGGATAGGCTTGCGATAATTGAAATTTAGTCATAGCCATTGCCCATGTCATGCTTGCCAAAAAAGCAACTGCAAAACCTGAAAGAATCCATGGGTCAAGATAAGCATTTAACATAAATGCCATCTTCTCATAAAATGCATTTGGAAGCGGACCTTTCAAACTCATTCTCCACTTTAATACCAATTGACCGTATACCGTAAAAACTATGGTCAAAAATATGTACAAATACCCCATTTCTATTTTGTGAAAAATGAATTTATTGCGGTTGTTATACGAACTAAGTCTTCATCAGAAAGCTCATAATAAAAGGGCAAACGTACAAGGCAATCGCTGTAATGGTCGCACCATGGCAATTCGCGCCCATCGTGCTTATCTTGATAATAATTGCTTTTGTGTAAACTTAAATAATGGAATACGGCCTGTATATGCTGATCTTTTAAATGTTGAATGAGTGCCGATCTTTCTTCAAGTGTACGGCAAACAAGAAAAAACATATGTGCATTATTGGTTGCATAACTCGGAATATGGGGCAATTTAACCATTCCTGAGTTGGCTAGCGGAAGCAAATTGTTGTAATAGATATTCCAAATTTCTTTTCTACGGTTTTGTATTTCATCTAATTTTTCGAGCTGGGCATAAAGAAATGCCGCTATTAAATCGGATGGTAGAAACGAAGAGCCGATATCGACCCAATTGTATTTATCGACTTCGCCTCGAAAAAATGCAGAGCGGTTGGTTCCTTTTTCACGAATAATTTCTGCCCGAGCAATGAATCTTTCGTCATTAATAACTAGCATTCCACCTTCACCCGAAATAATATTTTTGGTTTCATGAAACGAAAATGCCGCCAAATGACCAAAACTACCGAGCGGTTTTTCATTATAAAATGAATCTATGGCTTGTGCTGCATCTTCTATAAGAAATAGATTTTTTTCATCACATATCCTTACGAGGGCATCCATGTCGCAAGCAATACCTGCATAGTGAACGGCAATTATAGCTTTGGTTTTTTCAGTTATTAGCTTTTCAATATTCTTAACGTCAATATTGGGTGATTCATCGCTACTATCGGCAAAAACTATTTTAGCTCCGCGAAGAATGAATGCATTAACTGTGGAGACAAATGTGTAGGAGGGGGCAATGACTTCATCACCGGGCTGGATATCCAAAAGGATGGCAGCCATTTCAAGTGCATCAGTGCAGGATGTGGTAAGAAGTACTTTTTTAAAACGGAATTTATTTTCAAAAAAAACATGGCATTTCTTTGAATAAACACCATCTCCAGATATTTTTAAATTTAATACAGCATCCCTAATATAATCTGTTTCCTTTCCTGTAAAGTAAGGTTTATTAAAGTCGATTTTATTCACCGAGTTCTCCATTCCCAAATATAGTTTTTTATTTCATCTTGATGCAAATTGGCTATCATATCTACGATTGAAACATAATTTTCGAAAGGTTTGTTGAGTTGACTATATTCAGGATATCCTTTATAATCCTTAAACGTTAGTTTTATACCTTCTTCCAAGAAATAGTGTTCTTGACCGCTTAAATAGTTTATTGCAGAAGGTCCTGAAATATATTCGGTTGCTTTTAAGAGTTTCAGTAAATTAATCAGTCGTTGGATGCGATCACCTTTAAGTTCAAACGCATTAGAGTTCATAAATTTTGTTTTTATACCAAGATATGAACAGATTGTCTGAATTGAGTATTGGTTAAATTCGGCCAAATATTCAAAATTATTTTCAAAGTAGAGTTTGTAGATTATTTGATCTAAATTGCTAATAAATGGTGCTCTACCATATGCTAATTTTATTGATTTGTAATGCTGCATTTGCCAATTACCTGGTAATTTAGCTTGACTTATTTTCCCCTTTACGGCATCTTTATTTATTGGTATACTTATCCAATGAAGTCCATTTTTAGAATATATTCTATTCCTATTTCGCCAGTCATTTTTAGTATATTGTACTTCATCATAGAAACAGAATACATCTGCGTCATTAATAAGATCAAAATATCCTTTCCAAGGTAAATAGTTTGATTGAAGAATTACAACTTTCATTTGTTTGTTGAGGTATTTAGATACTATAAAAATCTGTCAGCATGATTTTTGTTCGTAATTCTATAAAGAATAATACTATTCAATATTTAGAGGTTTATTCAATATCCTTAAAGGATTTCCAATGGCATGAGTATTATCTGGAATGTTTTTTGTCACAACACTCCCAATACCGATTATAACATTATTGCCAATAGTTACATTGTTTGCAATAACTGTTCCTGATCCAATAAAGCAATTTTCTCCGACTTTTACTTTACCCGAAAAAACAACTCCTGGCGAAATGTAAGAACATTGTCCGATTGTTGTTTCATGAGAAACAATAACACTATTGTTAATTAATACCCCATCATGTATTATTGCCCCCATATCGATATTAGACATTGGGTAAATTATAACTCCTCTCCCTATTTTCGCTGTGTTGCATACATATGAAGAGCTATGTATAAACGTATGAATACTTCGACTTTCATGAGCAAGTTTTGAAATTATTTTATTTTTAAAAATCAAGTGTTTATAGCCAAGCGCCACTAAAAATGAATAATTTGAAAACTCCTCATTTTGCCAGTGATTAAAAGGGAAGTGTATAGTATAATCTGCCTCTACTGTGTCATCAAAAATTACAAGTTGATCGGAATCGGTTGGGCTAAGGATGTTAAAGAATTGTTTGCCCAATTCACCAAAACCAATAAAAGCATATTTCATTTATCATCATTTATATGCAATGAAACCTATATATTTGAAAAGATGCCTTGAGAGTGGCATTGATCGTAAAAGATATTCATGCATTTGTTGAGAAATCAATTTTCGATGTTCATTATTTAATGATGAATTATTGATCAATTCAGCTTGTCCAATAAACCAATGATAAATGAAGGTAACTCTATTAAACCCTACAGACTTCAATTCTTTCGTGAGAAGTTCTTCACTTAGACCACCTAATTTGTGTTTCTGGTGTTCTGCCATTGCAAATATATTTTTATCGATCCCAAATTCTTTTTCAATTTCTTCATCTTTTTTAAGTACCGCATTTATTTCACGCGAAAGAATTGAATCATATGATCTATCGAAATCTAAATTTTTAATCGCATTCCAAAAATAAAAACTGGGACTTAAGTCTGCATAAAACACTCCCCCTTTATTGAGACTTCTGTATGTGTTCTCAAATGTAGGTTTCATATCATAAAGATGATCTAAAAAGGTGTATGCTGTTGCAATATCGAAATACTCAACAGGTAATTCGGCTGTGCCTGTGTCTGAATTAATCAAATTGATTGAAGCATTACCTGTTTTGTCTACTTTATCTAACATTGCTTGCGTGACATCAACACCAGTAATTTCTTTGGCATAGTCTTTTAGAATGTTAATCATGAAGCCTGTGCCACAGCCAAGATCAAGCGCTTTGGTAATGGGAGTTGAATCATTAATAGATTTAATTATTCCCTTTACACGTTCGATGCTCTCAGGTCTGAAGTGGGGTTCCTTTGCATTATATTCATCTGCCATTCTCGAATGAACAATGATATTAGCCTCAATTGCATTTAGCACATTTTTATCCATAGTTTGAACTATTCTTGATTTGATTTGTAAAAGCGTTGATTTTCGGGCAGGAAAAATTCCTTCAAATTAGTTGGAATGCGTGTATCAAACCCAAGTATTCTTCTTGCTTGGGCATTTAATTGTTTTGAGATGCTCTCAGGTACAAATCTAACCCAATCCATTCTTTGCTTCATATATGGTCTACATGCATTTAGCGTTAGTGCATGCCTAAATTTATTAGTAAAATTAATGCCTGCGCAATGAAAAAGTCTTGCATTGAAAATAATTAAATCACCCTCTTTACATGTTAATCGAATACTATTTTTTTCAAAATACTCTTTACTTGGCTCTAATTCAGAGTTATGAGATCCTGGTAACACATGTGTTGATCCGTTTTCAATGGTGAAATCATTAAGCGCCCAGATAACACCCACATTCGTTGCATAATTTGGTATAAATCGGGGGCTGTCAACATGAATCCTAGATCCATAATTAGCTCCATTTGGAGGTAATGAGGAAGAAGTGTATGCATACATAATCCAATATTCTCCTAAAATAGCCCCGATCAACTGCTGCAACCTTCGATCTTCTAATGTTTTGCCAAATATAATATTTTTGCAAATCAAATCATGCATATGGTATTTATCAAGTTCACTTCGGGTAGATCCATCAACAGGTTGGTAGTTTGAAATCACATTTTCTAGGTGTTCACGGAGTAATTTTGTTACGTTTAAGGATAAAAAATCTGGTACTATACTATAACCAATTCTTTGCATGCTGTAGGTATGCATACTAATGGTATTCTCGTCTAGCAAATCAGTAATTGCAAAATCCATGAGATTTAGAAGTTGTATTTTTCGTTAATCACGTAAAGAGGCCGGCCTTGCGATTCTTTTAATATTCGACCAATATACAAAGAAGCAAATCCAATGACAGAAATTTGAAGTCCGCCCAAGAAAATAATTATTGATATTATTGAAATATATCCCTTTTGGTAGTCAACGAAAAATAGCTTTGAAATTAACAATAATATTACCAAGATAAAGCCTATTATGGCTATACAAATGCCGAGTTTGACAGTAATAACGAGCGGGTAGTCTGAAAATGATATAATTGATTCAATTGCCATCTTTAGGCGTTTAGAAAAATTATATGAAGACTTTCCTATTTTCCGATCTTGATGTTTTACTTCTACATAACCGTGTTTAAATCCAAGCCAATTTTCTAAGCCAGGTAGATATCTGGTCTTCTCTTCCAATTGGTTGTAGGCATTGACGAATTTTCTATTCATTATTCGAATAGTGGCAACGTTTAATGGAGTATTACTTTGTGTTAAATAATTGAGAAGCACATTAAAGAAATGAGATGTCATTCGATTAGCAAATGAAGCTTTTCTTTTTTCAACTAATCCAAATACGATATCAAATTTACCTTCAATTAAATAGTTTATTAATATGGGAATTTCGGAAGGAGGATCCTGCATATCTACATTTAGCATTCCAACTAAATCTCCATTTGCGTGTTTGTAGCCACAGCTAAGTGCTATGTGTTGACCAAAGTTTCTGCTGAGATCAATGATTTTAACAAAATTATGTCTTCTAATGAGATTTAGTAAGTGATTAATAGATCCATCAGAACTTCCATCATTTACAAAAATCAATTCAACATTTTCTGATATTTTTTCTTTACCCAAAAAAAACTTAAAAACTCGTTCAAATTCATCTGAAAAATCTGATGCCATGAAACCATCATTGTATATCGGAACAATAAAGGAATATTTCATAAAATTTTGCAGTCTATAATGTCAAACAAGATTTTGAATGAATGGGATAAATTAATTATCAGCTAAAGTAAACTAATTTTCTTGATTTTTTGAATCCCGGTAATTTTCCGTATGTGTGTTTAAGCGTTTGCCAATGCTGGTTTCCCCATGCAGGATCGGATATCTTCGTTTCGCTGATCTTCTGAAAATACTTCCCTTTCACTTCAACGGGGATGCTCAACCACTGCGTGCCATTTTGCGATTTAATCAAGTTACGGTTGCGCCAATCACGTTTGGTATATTGCATGTCGTCATACAAAACAAAAACATCAACCAGCTTAATCGAGTCAAAAAAGCCTTTCCAGGGAATGTAATTCGACTGCGTTATGGCAACTTTTAAAGACATCACTTCGCTTTTAATGCAAGCGAAAATAGCACTTTTTTAAATGTATCAAACTTCGGTGTTGGCTATTCTAAAAACCTCGCTCTACCATTCTCCAAAACCGCACAATACTCCACTTTTCCAAACCAACGCATTCGATTTCGGGCCACCCAACGGTAGATGGGATTCAACCATTGTGAGGGCACGAGGTGAAATACAAGCGCCCACTGCCAATACCATTTTAAGTGCGAACAAACGCTTAAAACAGCCGAAGTCTCGCTGAATAGTTTGCCATTATCAAATACGATGAGCGAGTCGGGTAGGGGATGATGCCCCTGGAGAAGCCGTTTCGCTGTTTCGCCTAGCAAGGGTGAAAAGTACAGTGTAGCCGCTTTTTCGTGTTGCAATACAAACTTCACCCAACGGTTACACAAAGCACAGTTGCCGTCGAAAAACAAAATTTTACCGGGCAATTTTTCATTCTCCACAAAACAAAGGTACTTTGAACCCAATTAAATTAATACGATTTTTACCCTCGAACTTAAATTTTTCGACCATGATTGCTGCCAATGTTCTTGTTGACGAATATTTTAAAGCACTACCCGATGAGCGTCGGCAAGCTATGAATCACCTTCGCGAACTTTTACTAAACAATCTTCCTCATGGTTACGAGGAGGCAATGGCCTATAAAATGCCTTCGTATGTGGTGCCGCATGCGCTCTATCCTTCGGGATATCATTGCGATCCCAAGCAGGCTTTGCCTTTTATTAGTATTGCATCGCAAAAGAACTTCATTGCGGTGTATCACATGGGTTTGTATGCCGATTCGGATTTGTACAATTGGTTTACGGCCGAGTACCCCAAACATGCTAAGTATAAGCTCGATATGGGCAAAAGCTGCATCCGCTTTAAAAAGCCCGATGATATTCCCTTTGATCTTATCGGACAATTGATTTCAAAAATGAAGCCTCATGATTGGATTTCCCTGTATGAGAAAACATTCAGGTCGAAATAACACGCTCGAAATACATGTTAAATAACTCAATCAACAACTCACTTGTTGATGACTGAATTTTCAAGGTGCAAATCTTTTAAAAAGCATCGTTATCTTTACCCTATGGCTAAACTACTTATTGTCGACGACGAAAGAGCTATCAGAAGCACCCTTAGAGAAATCCTCGAATACGAAAATCACCAAGTTGAGGAAGCGGTAGATGGTGCCGAAGGATGGGAAAAAATTCAGAAAGGCGGTTTTGATATTCTTCTTAGCGATATCAAAATGCCCAAAATTGATGGTACGGAGCTTCTCGATAAGGTAATTGCCTCCGGAATCGATTGTCCTGTAATTATGATTTCTGGTCACGGAACCATCGAAACTGCAGTTGAATGTATTAAGAAAGGCGCCTACGACTATATTGCCAAGCCGCTCGACCTCAATCGTTTAATGATAACCCTGCGCAATGCCTTGGATAAATCGACGTTAATCCAAGAAACCAAAACACTTCGAAAAAAAATCAATAAATCGGGCGATATGATTGGCGAAGCCCCCGCCATTCAAAAAGTGAAAGACATGATTTCCCGTATTGCGCCAACTGACGCGCGTGTATTGGTAATTGGTCCAAATGGTACGGGGAAAGAACTTGTTGCCCGTCAGATTCACGAAAAAAGCAATCGCTGCGATGCTCCTTTAATTGAAGTAAACTGCGCCGCTATTCCTTCTGAATTAATTGAAAGTGAGTTATTCGGGCACGAAAAGGGCGCATTTACATCGGCCATCAAACAACGCAAAGGGCAGTTTGAACTTGCACATGGAGGCACCTTGTTTCTCGACGAAATTGGCGATATGAGTCTGTCGGCGCAGGCAAAGGTTTTACGTGCACTGCAGGAGAATAAAATTACCCGTGTAGGCGGCGAGAAGGAAATTTCGGTCGATGTGCGCATCATTGCTGCAACCAACAAGAATTTAAGGGACGAAATCGCAAAGGGTAACTTTCGCGAAGACCTTTACCACCGTCTCAGTGTAATTATCGTGGAAGTACCGGCGCTGAACGAACGACTTGAAGATATCCCGCTATTGGCTGCACATTTTCTTCAGCTCATTTGCAACGAATACGGAATTCCGGTTAAAGAAATTGACTCCGATGCAATTTCGGCCTTACAGGAAATGCAGTGGACCGGTAACATTCGTGAATTCAGAAATGTAATCGAACGGTTGATTATTCTCGGTGATGCACGCATCAGCAAAAGTGATGTGCTGAATTTTGCATGGACAAATAAGAATTCTCTTTAATATTAAAATTCCATAATTTATGAAGCGAATCGCTTTGATTTTGAATTTTTTTGTAGCTCTTGCCTTACATGGCCAACAAAAGAAAATTTTATGGATAGGAAATAGTTACACCGGGATGAATAACCTCCCTTTGATGTTTTACAATCTGGCTCTTTCAGGCGGCGATACGGTTGTGTACGATTCAAATACGCCCGGTGGAATGACTTTTCTTGGGCATACCACCAACGCAGCAACCATACAAAAAATAGCAGCCAACGATTGGGATTTTGTGGTGCTACAGGCCCAGAGTCAGGAACCGTCTTTCCCGCCTTCTCAAGTTGAGGCGCAAACATATCCTTATGCAGCCGTTCTCGACAGCCTGGTTCGCATCTCAAACCCCTGTTCCGAAACTGTTTTTTATATGACCTGGGGTCGTAAATACGGAGATGCACAAAACTGTCCGATTTATCCACCCATTTGCACCTTCGATGGCATGAACAACCGCCTGTGGGAGTCGTATAAAGAAATGGCCGACGACAACCGCGGCATTGTTTCGCCCGCAGGTATTGCATGGAAACGCAGTCGCGAGGCCGATAGCACCATCAACCTCTGGAGCGGCGACAACAGCCATCCAAGCGTGGCAGGATCGTACCTTACGGCCTGTGTATTTTACGCAACCATGCTCCGTAAAAATCCGGTAGGCTTGAGTTATACGGCAGGATTACCTGCCAGTCAGGCTACATTTCTGCAACAAATTGCACGCGAAACAGTAGAGGATAGCCTTTTATCGTGCAACATTGGTAGGTGGTTGCCGAATGCTGATTTTACCTTCACAATGAATGATATGGTGGTTTCCTATTCCGCAAATTCCGATGCAGCATTCAGCTATTTGTGGGATTTTGGCGATGGCTCACAGGAAACAGGGAGCAACATTACCCATGTTTATGCAAGTTCGGGTTCTTATGAGGTTCGCCTCATTGTTTCCGACTCCTGTGGAAATTCGGACACACTTACGCAAGTTGTCGATTTGTTTGTTGCCAATGCGCAAAATGACGAAGCATTGGCTTGGCGTGTTTTCCCCAATCCCTCAACGCGCGACATTATGCTGCAGGCCGAAAAGCCTTCGAACTTTCGAATCGAAGTGTATGGTCCCGATGGAAAACGTGTGAAGGAATTCAATGAATTTGGACAACTTATTCGCCTGGATTTTGGCCCGCTTGCACCGGGAATATATCAGATTCACTGCCATTCGGCATCGGAGAGCAAGGTATTTCGAATCGTGCGGGAGTGATAAAATCCTCGCCCTTTTATTCTTCCAATGCGTGATTTTTGTATTTTTCTGCCTCAGCACAAAGGTTATGAAAAACAATATCAAACTTTTACTCATCTTAAATTTTGGAATCGCCGCATATCTTAATGCCCAGCCAATTCGAAACACTCCAATCGAAAAATGGAATCTTGAAGCTTTTCGGTTCAATGCATCCTACCATATCCATTCATCGACATTAACCGATTTTGGCACGGTACTGAATCTTGCTTCGAATGCTGCCGATTTAACTCCAGTCGACAATTTAGAGGATTACAAACTTGCCGAAAGCTCGCGACAGGGTAATTTAGGAAACCTCATGTTGCAGGCCTCTGTGTTATATAGTCCAAGAGACCGAAAAGATGCAACTTTAATTAACCGACGGAGGATGCTTCAGTTCGGTTTGTCGTTTCAGAATATGTTAACCTATGAGTCTGGATATTCGCTTAGTGAAAAGGTGGATACCATAACCACCACGCGCGATTATTATGTGAAGGCCCGTCAAAATTTGTTGCAGGCCGAAAGTGCCTACCTGTTTACCACCGACCCCGATCGAGCTGTTTATTTGTATGGCGGTGCCGGGCTAAACCTTGGTTTGTCGGTCTCTTCTTCGATGGAAGAGAATACGGGCGTAACCATCACCAATTCAGAAACCGAGAAAACCACATATACCCCGAGCCTCAAGGATATTAAAACAAAACCATATTTGAATCTTGCCTTTGCAGTACCGTTTGGATTCCATGCCCGTATATATAAAAATTGGGGTGCCCTTGCCGATTTCAGGTACAATTTTATGGTAATCAATAATTTTGGTGCAGGAAGCACGGTGCGGTCTGGACTGCAGCTTGGTTTGGGGTTAAAATATACCATAGGAACATTCCCCGATAAGAAAGAAGAGGACGAAAGCGAATTATAGTTTCCGCTTTGAATAGCAAGCCGCATTTATTTCGCAAATTGCGATTCTTTCTATGACCACAATCGACATTCATACCCATATTTTACCCGAGCACATACCCAATTTCAAGGAGCGATTCGGTTACGGTGGATTTATAAGGCTCGACCATCACAAGCCCTGCTGTGCGCGGATGATGCGTGATAATCATTTTTTTCGCGAAGTGCAAGACAATTGCTGGAGCCCGGAAGCGCGCATAAAAGATTGCAATGCACACGGCGTGCATATTCAGGTTCTGAGTACAGTGCCGGTGATGTTCTCGTATTGGGCCAAGCCCGAAGATGCCTTAGCGGTTTCTGAATTTCTGAACGATCATATTGCGGGTATTGTGGCGCGTTATCCCGATCGGTTTATTGGATTGGCAACTGTTCCGCTGCAGAATGTTAAACTGGCGATTCGCGAATTGGAGCGATGCATGAAGGAATTGGGCATGGCGGGCGTGCAGATTGGCTCAAACGTGAACCAAAAGAACCTAAGTGAGCCTGAATTTTTTGAGTTTTTTGAGGCAGCGCAGGAGCTAGGAGCAGCTGTATTTATTCATCCCTGGGAAATGATGGGCGAGAAGGAAATGCAACGCTACTGGCTACCTTGGCTGGTAGGTATGCCGGGCGAAACGGCTCGAGCAATCGCCTCACTCATTTTTGGAGGCGTATTGGAACGCTTGCCAAATTTGCGTGTTGCATTTGCGCATGGCGGAGGTTCGTTTCCATTTACACTCGGTCGCTTAAAGCATGGTTTCGATTGTAGGCCCGACCTGGTAGCAATCGATAACCCGCACTCGCCCGAGAAATATCTGCATCGTTTGTATTTCGATTCGCTGGTGCACGATGCTGCAGCATTGCGGTATTTGGTCGATTTTGCCGGCGTAAACCGTGTTGCATTGGGCTCCGATTATCCCTTCCCTCTGGGCGAAGAAGTTCCGGGCAGCTTAATTCGTTCGATGCCTTTCAGCGATGCAGAAAAAGAACGATTGCTGAGTGGAACAGCGCGCGAATGGTTGGGCATTTCCTGAAACTACACCTTGGCCTATTTCAGGCTCCGGGCTTCAGTCCGGAGAGGAGATGCGTAATGTTGGAAATGCAGATTTTTTATGCGCATATGGAAGGATGTTTGATCCACAACGAGGGGGCAGCCCAATTCTGCAAAAGCCCCGGGCGATGCCCAGTCTACACCTTGGCCTATTTCAGGCTCCGGGCTTCAGTACGGAGAGGAGATGCGTAATGTTGG
>JBKCFX010000117.1:0-3557 GCA_046303595.1 Bacteroidia bacterium | reverse complement strand
TTGTTATTGGTCTAAGAAATAGGGAGTAGTTCACCCATCTCACTTTCGTGACGCGTTTAAAAATATTCGTTGCGATTCGATAGATATACCTCGGAATCTATGAAATTGGAATATGGTAAAACGGCAATAAAAACTAGATATTTAATCAATTCCCCTATGTCCTGATCAACATAGTTAAGCGGTGTCAAGGGCATATCCCCCCCACTACAGAAAAAGCACAAGCCCTTACTTTTCCTGAATTTCGGAACGGCAGGTCGCCATCTACTGCCGAATGTTATTGCCATAAAAGAACAAGGCAAATAATTACCAAAATGGATCCTTTTCGCTGAATTGCCAATGAATAAATTAGGGGGAAATAAAACAATAAAAAACCGGAATCTCTTAATAAAAAGAAATTCCGGCACTCAACCACTCAAGCAAAACATTGTATCGTTCTAAGAAACCGTAACCGGCATAGAGCTTATAACCTTTCCATGCTCATCGCTCACGCAAATGGTGTAATCGCCCAGTTTATAGTTACTTATTCCAATGGCCAACGGAATTTCTATTTCTCCGGCAGGCTGATCAACATGCACTTCAACCAGCTCAACCTGCTTGCCCTGAGCATCCAAAACCTTTACATGCAAATCGGTGCGCTGTTCTAATTTTAATTCAAACTTTCCAACTATGGTTTCGGGACGGCCTGAAAATTCTAGCACATCGCCCGATGCTGAAGGGGCATAATTGAGGTTGTATTTGGGTAACTTCAGTCCTTCTTTGTCGCAAATATATTTTTGAACCATGCCAAGCAAAGCCCCGTCAACATCTGTTGTGTAAATGGTAGCAACATTAAATTTATTCGTGTAAAACCAAATAACATCCTGATAAAGATTCTCAGAAACGATATGGTATTTACTCATCATGTTGAGTACATCGCAGAGATTCTTACTTCCCAAATCGGTGGTTTTAAATTCTTGACCAACCTTGGGAGCTCCGGCGCTTGCAAATCCACAATACGCGCGAATTGGAATTTCGCGTTCTTCGCCCGGATCGAGATCGATTGCCACCGGACGTGAGATTACAAATGGCTGAGTTGAACTGCTGTGGTGAAAAAATCGGCCGGCCTCCAGCTCAACCCGTCGTTCACGATGTAGGAGATTCTTAATCTTCAATAACATTCTCCGCGGGCCGGGAATTGCGACAACCTGATAACTAATTTCTCTCTTCTTTAAGGCATCGCCGAATGTAAGCGCATTGGCCTCTGTTAAACCCGATGCAACCAGCAACAGGAATATTACAAATTGTTTGATTTTCATAATTAATTGGAGTTATTAGTGAAGTGTGCAGATAAAAATTCGACTGATTTACCCGGCTTAATTTCCAGGGTACGGTATTGTCCTTCAGGAGCCGCATCAACTTTGGTTAATGCGCCGCAAAGAAATTTTGATTGGTGCAGTGTGCCATTCTCCTCCCAGCTAATATCGAGCAGTGCGTCGAATTGAAGCGGACCAAAAGGTAATTTTAACTCGTTTGTGCCTTTCCCTTCCCAGTAATTGGCAAATGCCGGCACCTGCTGAATAAGGCGCACACTTCGGATTGCACATCGCGTTGGCATGGTAATAATTACGCCTTTTTCCGCCGTGTTAATACCGGAATCAAAAAAGGCATATATTCCGGGACATTTTACATTGGCCGAATACATCGGCCCATCTTTGCCGGCCATCTTTTGCACCTCTACGCTTTTTTGCCAACAACGCGCCATAGGATTCCAGCAATACAATTTGGGTCGGTTGTATTCTTTTTTCTCCGCACTTTTGAGATAAAGGGGAACACCCTGCTTATCGCATTCTTTATTGTTAATCTGCACCTTTAACGCGGCAAGCAGTTCGAGCGGGTTACCGGCTTCATCGATGGTTACATACTGATTTAACACATCTGAATTCTCGAGAGATTTTACCTCAAAATAGTTTTGGGCATGTAGCATTGCACCCGGCAATACCATAAGCAATGATAAAGCAATGGTTTTCATAATCAACGATTAACAATGTTATCTTGAAAAATATCGGGCTGTAGAATATACTTGCAATCGGGTGCTATAAATCCTTGGAATTCGCGTATTGAAGCCTGGCTGGCAAGTTTAGAATCAGAAACGCGGTTGGTTAAACATTCCTTCAGCGGAATTCCGGTTCGCTCTACAACTTGTCCATCGGCACGAACAGCCTTTAAACGCAGGGAATAACGTTCTATTTCGTCGGCGATTTGGAAAGCCAGCGCTGTTCTGCCCAAAACAATTTTACCCGGAATTATCATTCCATCATCGCGGGTAATTTCGGCAAACGATAATCCCATCATTTTAGGCATACACAAGACAAAAGACTGTTCTTGAACGCGCGGCATATAACCGATTCTGTAAATCCCATTTGCTTCTATCGGAATACACAAGGCTTTTAGCTTTCCCATGTCTATTTTTCCTTTATGTATGATCGCCTTCCATGTTTTCCCGGTTGAATCGCTTCGATAAACCAGCATTTGCCGTTCACTTTTTCCGGCGGGTATAGGAATCATAAAGGTGTAATTCTTAAGATTATCAGACTTCACGCTGTAATCGCCCAATAATTCAAATTCGCCCTTCGATGCGTGTTGCTGTAAGCCATTTCCGGATATATGTTCTATTTCCGGAAGACGTTCCAGGAGCATATAGGTGTGGTAATCGATTTTTATCGGAATGCCCGACGACAAGTAAACAGTTGTATCGAAGCGTAAGACCTGAGAACCGCTGTGCGCGTAAGAATTTTTAATGTAGGGTATACTTTCAATTGTAACCATGCAGAATAACTCGCGGTCGAGATGTAAAAGCCCACTCGCCTTCTTCTCGTCGAGGGTTTCCTCCTCGAGTACATTTTCAGCAACGCCTTCCTGCGTAAAAATTTTCCAAAGTTCACGCAGTCTTTTTTCTCTAATTTCATCTTGAGAAGCACGTCGGTACTCGGGTAAAACCCAAACCTTGATGCGTTTTGCGCGATAGATCTCGCGCGAATGATTGTATAAGTCGCGCATCGATTCCTCGGTGGGCTTTGAAGCATTTGCTTGAAACCGAATAGAAAGGGTATCGCGACTTAATTCGGAAGTATCGGCAGGTGGCCCGATAGCTGCTGCGCTAAATGCAGCCATGAAAAACAAGTGATACATACTGGTGTGGGTTGAGTGTGGTGTATGTACTGTTCCATGATGTTGTGTTTATTGTGTAACCCCAGGTTGCTTGTATTATTGTATAGACTAGTAAAATTAATATTAAAGCAATGATAATGAGCGTTTTAATTGCGATACGTTCATACTCAGTCGGTAACTACATCAGATCGTTCCTTTATTTAAAGAACACAACAAAAACATAGAGGATCTTTAGCATCCTCGACCGGTTAAACCGCGAAAATTGATACTGCAAAAAATGCAGTCTTTACTGCTTAATGACTTTAAATACCTGCGATTGTTGGCGATTTACCACGTGCACCATATAAACACCAGCCGGAAACTGCTCCAAGGAAATTGACGCACCTTGATACAACTGATTTACAATCGTT
>JBKCFX010000116.1:0-5295 GCA_046303595.1 Bacteroidia bacterium | reverse complement strand
TGATGCGCGAACTGGGCTATTGCAGCGGCATCGAGAACTATTCGCGCTATTTCGATGGAAGGGCTGCCGGTACACGTCCTTTTTGTTTGATTGATTATTTCCCTGACGATTTTTTATTAGTGGTAGACGAGAGCCATGTTACGATTCCGCAAATCCGAGCGATGTATGCCGGCGACCTTTCACGCAAGCAGAATCTGGTGGAATATGGATTTCGCTTGCCAGCGGCGTTGGATAATCGTCCGTTGAAGTTCGATGAATTTCTAGCCCTGATCAATCAGATTTTGTATGTAAGTGCTACGCCCGCCAATTACGAATTGGAAGACAGCGGTGGGGTGGTGGTGGAGCAGGTTATCAGACCAACGGGCTTGCTCGATCCGGTGATTGAAATTCGCCCCAGCCAGAACCAGATCGATGATTTACTGGATGCCGTTGATGAGGTGGTAAAGCGAGATGAGCGTGTTTTGGTTACCACCTTAACGAAACGCATGGCCGAGGAGTTAACGAAGTATATGTCACGTTTGCACATTCGCTGTAGGTATATCCATTCGGATGTGGATACCCTGGAGCGCGTGCAGATTCTAGGCGATTTGCGCCTTGGGAAATTTGATGTTTTGATTGGTGTAAATCTCTTGCGCGAAGGTCTCGACTTACCTGAGGTTTCGTTGGTTGCCATTTTAGATGCCGACAAGGAAGGATTTCTGCGTTCAGAGCGCTCGCTGGTGCAAACAGTTGGGCGTGCTGCGCGGAATGTAAATGGCAGGGTAATTATGTATGCCGATTCGATGACCGATTCGATGCAGCGCACAATTGATGAAACGAATCGCAGACGCGAGAAGCAAATTCGCTATAATATTGAAAACAATATTGTACCAACACAAATTAAAAAGACACACGATAGCGTATTTGCCCGAAGTTCGGCTTCGGATTCCGCGAAAGCAACCGGAAGAGCCTATGTAGAAAGCGAACAGCCAATGATGGCTGCAGATCCGGTGATGAAATACATGACGAAGGAACAGTTGCAGAAAGCGATTGCTCAAACCCGAAAGCAAATGGAAAGGGCTGCTCGGGAATTGGATTTCATGGAAGCAGCAAGGCTTCGCGACGAAGTGTTGGAAATGGAGCAGCGTTTGAAAAGTATGGAATAGCAGATTTTGCTAAGTGAATATGATTTCCCTAAATGTTAGGTTAATCCGCGGATCAGCATGTGCTCTTTTTGGAAGCGCATGCTTATATAAGGTTTGCACATTTTCGCCCATGATTAGTAAACTCCCTGGTTTAAGTTTATATGTTTTTAGGGAATAGGGTGGATGAATTTGTTTTAGTTGAAAATCGCGCACAGCTCCAAGGCTTATTGATGCAATAATGGGATTCGTGCCCAATTCGGGTTCCTTGTCGGAATGCCATCCCATACTGTCGTTTCCACTGCGGTAATAATTTAGAAGTACAGCATTAAATTTTTTTTGGCAGAATGCGTTTATTTCCAAACAAAGTAATTCTACAAGCGGGTGAAATGGTTCAGCCTGCAATGTTTGTCCGGAGTATCGATACGGGAAATTTCCGGAAGCCTGCCAAGCAAGTAAACGCGGCTGATTTACCCATTTGCCGAACATACGTATTTGTGGCGATTGCCATAAAATTTCTTGCTTTAACGTGCAAAATAATTCGTTTGCCTTTTGGGCTGAAAGAAAGTTATCTATATAGAATAGACCTGCGTCGGGCAAAATACTTTCGTTGGTGTTCATTTCAAAAATTGTGATATGATTACCCTTATTCCTAGCAGGTAAGGTTGTAAAATCAATTCCAAAATAAAATCTAAATCTATGCAGATTAAGTAACTGATCAAAAAAGCCGAGCCGAATTATAGTTCAATAGGCTTCATTTTATTAAGGACAAAACCTAGCACTGTCTTCAATAAATATTTATAATCTTTTAATTTTAACGAAATAATTATTCCGTTAAAAAATGCATAAAAGATTTTTTTTTCCTTGAGGAGATAATTGAACTTTAGTTTATATAAATAAATGATTTGTTTTGAATTGATTTGAAGTAATTCATCTGTGTCATTAAATCCGTTTAACTTTAATTTTTTAAGGGTCTGTTTTATAAATTTTCTTGCAACTATACCTTGATTATACATGGATAGATTTTGGTGGCTTAAACTGCGCTGATGTACTCGAATTAAACATGTACTGCTTTCGTTATCAATGTATTTTATTTGAATATTCTGTGCGATTAGTCGAAAATAAAATTCCCAGTCTTCTACCCAATTGAGTTTTGCATTAAATAATCCACTTGAGTATAATATAGATTTTCGAAACATCGGACTGCAGATAGTCCAGATATTTTTGGAATTCATAAGATGCAATAAATGCCAACTTTGTCCACTGTATGTTATTTTGCCTTCAATGCCATCTAAATTACGTGTTTTTCTTAACTGAGTTCGTTCTTTGTCTGAATCATCGAAGTAAACAGAGTCTGAAAAAACCAAGTCAATCTTCGGATTTGCAAGTAGAAAATCTACATGAATTTTCAACTTATTAGGACTTAATAAATCATCCGAATCTAAAAATTGAATAAATTGACCTTTCGCATTTTTTAAACCTATATTTCTAGCTTCAGATGTTGTTGTATGCGAAATGAAAAAGTATTTTAGGCGAGAGTCCTTAGTTAAATAAGTTTTTACAATTTCATACGTTTTATCAGTAGAACCATTATCGATAATTAAACACTCCCATGCATCAAAAGTCTGCTGGAGCAAACTACCTATAGTATCTTCGATGTATTGACTATAGTTGTATGTTGGGATAATTATACTGACTTCAATCATGTTGAAATGTTGAAGCCTAATTATTCAACAGGCAGCGCTTTAATCCTGAATTTCATCGTATAATTCAGCTTAACCGTATCGGGCATTGCGCTAATTAACTTATATTCTGTTCGAAACTTGTATCCGTCTTTTTGGATTGCCTGTAAAAAGAAATCATTCTCAGGCAACATATCCGAGAATACAATCCGATTGGAGACCTGATCTGGGAATTCTTCAGAAACAAGTTCTCTTTCTTGGTACAATCCGTTCGACGAAACAAGGAAAATCTTTAAATTCCGCATAAAAGAGAATGTGTTAGCTCCGGAATCGATTTCAATGGTCATCGTTATCGGACTTCCATTTTGGGTTTCAGCAGTATTCCACTTCTCTACATCTTCTACAGATTGGGGAGTAGATTTATTTATTTCAAATTTTTCGTAGTCGCTGAATTTGTAGTCGGCACTGAAAACGCTAATTACATCGTTATCCGGAATCGAATCATACAAAACGGTATCGCTCACAATTGGAAGTACCATTCTGTCGTTGGTTTCGAGCGTAAAACTTATGAGTTTGTCGAGTCGCTTGCAGGATGCAACCGTAAAGAGAATAAGCGCAGCGTAAAACAGGAATTTAACTTTCATGAATTGAATTGATTGTTTCAAATGTAGTGATTTATTTGTTCAACACCTTCGATGCGATAAATTCATAAATGCTCACATTCATGAGTAACATCAATAAATTATAGGCCAAATCCTCAATCGGAATATTTGAAACCCCTTCTATAAAAATGCGAATTCCGGTGTTTTCGACATTATTGTAAAGCACAACAGGAATATAGGTAAGTTGTCCGTTTACCAGTACAAATGGAATTAGACAAAACAGATATCCCAGAAAAAATCGTCCTAAAAATGTAGCTTTTGGAATAAAACTCAGATACAGCAACAATGCCCCGGCTCCGATTGTAGCAACCGCTGTATAAATGAGCTGGTAACAAATCAGGCCGCAAATTAACAATGCAATACCAAGCAAGCGTGCAATCCAGAATTGATACCTGTAGAAAGGGTCGCGTTTGATGTAGTAATTTGCCACAAAATACACGAAGAAACAGCAATATGGAATCACAAAGAAGAACGACCATTCCTCCAAGGGCATGTATATGAATCGATAAGGTAAGGTATGCGTTTCACTGAACGACCAAACACCATTTACGGTAAAATACACATCCCAAACAGTGAATACCAATGCTGTTACTACGATTGCCGGCAATATGGCCTTCCAGCGAGTATACATCTTAACACGATGTTCGAAACTCTGCGCCAATGGATAGGCCAAACTTCCGAGCATCAATGCCAAATAGGTATATTTAGCGGGAAACACTGCGTTGTTCCTTAAAATATCTCATGGCAACAAACAGCATCCCAAACGATTCGCCATCTTCTTTCCCGTGATTTTTATGATGTACCTTGTGCGCTTTGCGAATCGCTCGTAAATACCAGTTGTCGCTTCGTTTGAAAAATGGTAGGCGTTGGTGAATAAATACTTCATGCACCAAGAAATAGGCGAATCCGTAAACTGCTATTCCGATTCCGATAAACAATCTGAAATCATTGCCCGCCATCATGCCAAACATAATGCACAACCAACTGGGTACAGCAAAAATCAGAAAGAATGCATCGTTACGCTCAAACACATTATTGTGCGGTTCGTGATGGTCGCGGTGAAGGATCCATAAAAAACCGTGCATCACATATTTATGTGTTGCCCAAGCCACGAATTCCATCACGCAAAATGTGGCTAAAACAATTGAAACTGCAAGCATCCAGTGCATACGATGTTATAATGTAAAATTCCGAAAAAAAGCAATTGCATCAACAATAACCATCCTGCAAGCAGATTGTTTTCTTTATACCAGCTAAAACAAATCCATTGCATAGGCAGCGCGACCAAAAACCAACCGAGGTAATTTGTCCAGGGAATCCCCCCCCCGTGCCAGCTCCAGAAACCCAGGTCCATTGCGACCGGCTCAATCAAGAAATCGATGCCGGTCATTGCAGCTGCAGCTAAAACAACCGATAAAGCCAGGTTTTGCTTTAGTTTCGATACCAACCAATGCGAACAAATAGCCAGTAAATACCAATTAATGCCGATCAAAAGCGGAATGCCATCGAGTTTCGGTCCGAGGATATTGCCATAGCTGTAATTGCCGAATAAATACCCGGTGTGAACTCCAATCCACTCGGCTGCAAATCCAAGTACGTAGCACGAAAGTAAGGTAGCGACAAATGCAGCATCTTTCTTTTTTATGCTACCTGCCAAAAAAATGAAGCAAATCCCAAGATGAACAGGGCTTAGGTTATTGAAGAATTCTTTGTATGGGCTTATCATTCCGGCAATTCCAACCAAATGCAGAATTACAATAACCAGAATCGGGATTTTACCGCTGAAAAGGTTTTTCATCGTTTGGCCTTGGGAATCATTGAGGCTGCAAT
>JBKCFX010000115.1:0-3591 GCA_046303595.1 Bacteroidia bacterium | reverse complement strand
GGCCAGCCTCTTCCTCCGGGAAGCATCGTTGTGTAAATTCCTTCGGGCAGTGCATTCACAAAATCGGCGATACCAACTTGTTGCAAAACGTTCAGAACATCGCGCTGTGAAATGCCATTTTTGCCCAAGCGTATGTTTTCCTCAACCGTGCCCTGAAAAACTTCATCGCCCGATAAATTGAGTGAAACGTATTCGTGCAGGTCGTTAAGATGGATGTTGCGCATCGAAATGCCGTTCACGTTAATTTGTCCGCGGTAATCGCTCAATAATCCCGAAAGGATTTTCGCCAGCGTTTGTTTTCCCGATCCATTCAATCCGGCTATGCAGACTTTTTCTCCTGTTTTTATGTCGAAATTCAGATTCTTCAACACCGGCTCGAATTGCGGTCCGTAGCAAAAATTAAGATTCTTCACCTCAATGCCAATTCCGGTTTCATCTATTTTATCGAGATGAATGCCTTGGTGTTTTTCGAGCGGCAGGTCGCTAACCTGACCAATTTTCTCGGCGGCGGTTAATACATCGTACACCGTTTCGATGCTGAAAATAAGTTTCTCTACAGCATTGATGATTAGGATTATGATGATTTCGGAAGCAACAAACTGCCCGAGTGTAATTTCGCGCTCAACAACTAAAATGCAACCTAAAATTAAGGTGCCACCGGTTACAAACAGTTTGAAGACGATTACATAAATGAACTGCGTAAGCAATACCCCGAAATGTTTTTTTCTTGCTTGTAGGTAACCATCGATGTAGCCATCGGTTTGGTCGAGTGGCATGTTGGTGTATCCCGCAATTTTGAAGGTATTGATGTTACGGGCCATATCTTCGAACCACGATACAATCTGGTATTTGCGCGATGATTCCTTGATTGACGACTGCAGTGCTTTGCTACCTGTAATTCGGAACATAAGCAATAACAAGCTGAACAATACCAAACCGAACAGAATAAAGAGCGGATGGTATAAAGCCAAAAGTATAAGTCCGAAAATAATTTGCAGAAATGCGGTTGTGAGATCAAGTAAAATTTTTGAAAAGCCTTTTTGCAACGTGATGACATCAAAAAAGCGGTTCATCAGTTCGGGCGGATAAAGATTCAGCAAAGCTTCGGAGCGAATGCGCGGAATTCGGAATGCAAATTCGAATGCGGCCTTTGTAAAGATCCGGCGCTGTAAAATTTCGACCAGATATACCTGCATCAACTGCAAGCCACCCGAAAGCATCAATCCCAGAATAACAAACGTAATCAGTACAATTACCCCGTCAAAGATCATCCCGCCCGAAATGCGTCCAATAATAGCCTGAATGCCAAGGGGTAGCGATAGGTTTATCAAACCAATCAAGACCGCGTAAATATAGATGTAGAAAATATTGCTGCGCTCGGAGCCTACGAACTTGAAAAAGCGTTTCAGCGGACTGAATGTTTTTGCCCCTACGCTTTCGTCGCTGCCTGTCATGGTTTTAATACCAACCGGACATAGCGTAAAAATGTAGGATTCGGCATTCGGATTGGCTGAGTCTCTTCCAAGGAGCGTGTCGAGCGTACAAAGTTCAGCTACCAAATTGCTGATACCTTCAGAACTGAGTTCCTCTGTTTGTGAAGTGGCATTTTTCCATACAAAAACATCGCGCTTGTCTTTGTAAATAATTACGGCCGAATTTCGGGTAAAGGCCAGCAATGGAAAATTGAGGGAATCGATCAGGTCTGTTAGTTCGGCTGCGGTAAATTCTTGCCGCACAAACGAAATTTCGGCTCCTTGTCCGGCATCCTGCATCATGTTAAGGAAGCTCTCAAAATTGCCATTTCGGTAATCAGATCGCTCGATGATGCGTTGAATTTGAAGCTCTGTGTATGGAAGCTTCATTAAGCTGCAAAGCGTTTCAATGATGCTCTGGATGTCGCAGGATTGAAATGGAGTATTGTTCATTCAGCTTAAATAATGCAGTTTTGGTCGATTTGTTTATGCGGCGCGCGCCTTGCACAAATTAAACCACAAAACAGCTTGGCAGGAAATATTTGCATTGTTATGGAAATTTCCCCTATTCGTTTGATGAAGACGCCTGATTGCGAAACTGCAATTTCGATAAGCCTGCATACACGCCATGTTCGATTTGTACGAGCTCATCGTGTTTACCCGATTCAACTACTTTTCCACCATCGATTACCAGTATTTGGTCGGCTTTTCGAATGGTAGACAAGCGATGCGCTACAACAAATGATGTGCGGCCCTGCATGAGTTGATCGAGGGCATCCTGCACCAAGCGCTCTGATTCGGAGTCGAGCGAGGAGGTAGCCTCATCGAGAATTAAGATTGCCGGATCTTTCAACACCGCGCGCGCAATAGCGATACGTTGCCGCTGGCCACCGCTCAACGTAATGCCGCGTTCTCCCACAATGGTATCTAAGCCTTCGGGGAAACGGTCGATGAATTCCAAGGCGTTGGCCTTGCGCGCGGCTTCGCGAACTTCTTCAAGGCCGGCTTCGGGTTTTCCATACAGGATGTTTTCGCGGATGGTGCCACCGAACAGAATTACATCCTGTGGAACAAGCGCCATTTGGTTGCGGAGTTCGGTTAGTTCGTAGTCCAAAGCCGGCTTATCGTCGATGTAAATGCATCCCCCATCGGGATTGTAAAAGCGCAACAGCAACTGCGTAATGGTCGATTTTCCGGCACCGCTTGGACCTACAATCGCAATTTGCTGCCCTTGCATAGCTTCGAAATTGATTCCACGCAATACGGCTACATCGGCGCGGGCAGGATAGGAAAACTGAACATTATCGAAACGCACGTGGCCAAGCAAACGTTCAAGACCTTTACTGGCTGCATTCAGGTTAATCGCTTCAGGAGTCTGATCGAGGATTTCGAAAATGCGTTCTGTGGCGCCAACGGCCTTCTGAATCTGTGCATACAATTCGGCTAATCCACCAATGGAGGCACCAATAAACGAAGTATATAGTACAAATGAAATTATCTCGCCGAATTGGATTTCGCCCGATTTCATTAACACCGTAGCTTTCCATACGATGCCCACGATGGCTCCAAAGAGGGCAAGAATAATAAAGGAGGCAAACAAGCCCCGCGAGAATGCTGATTTGAGTGACAGATTGGCAATTTCGCGTACCGATTTTCCGTAACGAAATACTTCGAGCGCCTCATTCGCAAACGATTTTACGTTTACGATGCCCTGCATGGTTTCCTGCACAATGGTGTTCGAAACCGCCACTTGATCTTGTGCCTGTTTGCTTATTTTTCGGATATAGCGCCCAAAAAAAATGGCCACAACCATGATTCCAGGAATGAGAAGCAGCATAAACAAGGTAAGCTGGAAGGAAATAATGGAAATAAGAATCATTCCGCCCACTACCAGTGTTATCTGGCGTAGGAACTCGGCAAGTGTTGTTGAAAAAGTATCCTGCAATTGGGTAATGTCGGCCGAAATGCGGCTGTTGATTTCGCCCACCCGTGTTTGGGTAAAATAACTCATCGGTAAGCGAATGAGGTGCCCGAACAAATCCGTCCGAAGCCGCAAGAGGCTGTTTTCGGTGGTTTGGGCAAAGAGGTAGATGCGTAAAAATGAGAATACCGATTGGGC
>JBKCFX010000114.1:0-1260 GCA_046303595.1 Bacteroidia bacterium | reverse complement strand
AGTTCAGGTACCGCAAGGAGAGGCCATGGCCTACGAAAACACCGGCGGCGATTTTCTCGGAGAATTAACTGCCGATTATGAAAGCGCTCGTGTGAACGAATACAACGGACGCGATCTTGAGATTAAAACTTCGGCCTTATTTGTCGACCTTGGACAGGAACAGGAAGTTGAATTCTCGGCAAGCTCTGGCTGGGCTGACCAATTTGTATGGAAGTTCGGCGACGGAAAAGTTACCAGTGGCTTGCAACACGTTAAACATCAATTTACCAAACCGGGTAAATACAAAGTTACACTCATAGCTGCCAACTCATCGCAATCGGCAAAAAAGCAGGTTGAAATAAATGTTGTTGATAGCCGTAAACCGCTAGAACTCGAAGAAATGGAGCACTTCATTGTATTCCCGCGCAACAACAAACTCGAAACCGACATTAAACTCAACCTTCCGAAACGCGAACGTAAATTGCGTTTTCAGGTGCAAGATATTAAAGGAAATCAGGTTTTTGAGCACATGGTCGGAAGGGTAGGGAAGAAGGAGACCATTCGCGTCGACTTGCAGAATATTCCCGATGGTAAATATTATGCGGTGCTTAAAGGTAAAAAATACAACATGGTATCGCGTCTTAGCGTGGTTCGCTAAAGTTAGAACGTTCGTTAACGCCCATGCCGAAAAGTGCATAATCGAACCGAACCGGATCGGCTGCATCGAATGTGCGTAATACAGCCGTAAGCTCTTCTACAGCAAGCCAATCGTCCTGTGTGCGCTTTAGAAGTCCAAGTTTTCGCGCTACGCGTCCCGAATGCACATCGAGCGGAATCTGCAAATCTTTAGGCCGAAGTGTTTTCCATATTCCGAAATCAACTCCGCGCTTGTCCTTTCGAACCATCCAGCGCAAAAACATGTTGATGCGTTTCGCCGCCGATCCTGTTGCAGGATTTGCAATGTGTTTTCCGTGACGGCCTGGCGCATCATCGCTTATAAAGGCGGCACGAAACCGCAAAATGCTATCGTAAACAGCGTGCGACTCCGAGTAAAAAAAAGGCTCCAGACTTTGGTGTTTGCTGTACAATTGCTGCAAGCGCTCAATAAAATAAACGGCATCTTCGCCGTTGAATGTGCGGTGAACAAAATCGCCAAAAGACATTCGCTCCTTTTGCGTGTGATGAATAATAAAATCGTGGGGTGCGAAATCCATGCGCCGCATCAGTTCGCGGGCATTCTGAATAAGTGTTTTACGTTGGCCCCAAGCAATGGTGGCAGTT
>JBKCFX010000113.1:0-2386 GCA_046303595.1 Bacteroidia bacterium | reverse complement strand
AATGGCAATGGTGTTAAGGAAGTAAGCCGTTGGAATATGTACAAGTATCTGAATATTTGGGTGGTAAATTCAATTGGAACAGTTGATGAAACCGGAGGCGAAATCCTTGGTTATGCTCAGTTTCCGCTCGGTGGCTTGCCTTCAACGGATGGGATTGTTGTTCGTCACGATTGCGTTGGTTCTATTGGAACCGCACTAACAGGTCCATTTGCTCCACGCGTAGGAAGTACACTTACGCACGAAATTGGTCATTGGTTAGGGTTACGCCACATTTGGGGCGATGCACCCTGCGCTTCAGACGGAATCGATGATACGCCTTCTGCATACCAACCGAATTATGGTATATGCTGGGACGATTTCCCATACTCAGGCGCTCCTTCAGGTGAAGAATGTACCGAAGATCTAGAGTGCGGTGAGATGTTTATGAATTATATGGACTATTCTGATGATCAGTGTATGAGTATGTTTACCCTGGGGCAAAAGGCTGTAATGCAGGCAACACTAACTTCGGCTCGTTCAAATATAAGTTCTCCCGAAAATCTCCTTGCAACCGGAACGCGCGACGAAGATTTAGCGAATCCGATAACCTGTGTGCCGGTCCCACAATTCTGTGAAAATAGAAGAATGATTTGCGAGGGTGGAACGGTAGCATTTGAAGGTTCAAGTTTTAACGCAGATTCACCTTCATCAGATTGGGCCTTTGAAGGAGGTTCTCCTTCGACCTCAACAAATGCCAATCCAACGGTTACGTATGCGTCTCCCGGTTTGTTCGATGTTTCGCTAACCGCATCAGGATCGGCCGGCAACAGCACAGTAACACGGGCAGATCACGTAATTGTAAGCTCTGATGCTGCAATGAATCAAAATGGTCCATTTGCCGAAGGTTTTGAAGATGCGGGGTATTTTAACGCCAATTTTGTCAATTTCAATAACGACGGATCTTCATCTAAATTTGAGCATTTCCCGCAAGTTGGTTTTTATTCGGGTGCATGTGTTCGCATGAATAATTTTAACAACACAGCTACCGAAATTGATGAATTGATAACACCTTCGTACAATGTTTCTACTGTTCCCAATCCGGTATTTCAGTTTGCTATGGCAGGAGCCGAGCGTGGAGGCGAACCCGATGATGAATTGAGGGTTAGTTTTTCGACCAATTGCGGGCAAACATGGGCCTCTCCACGTTTGTTCGATTTTGCCGACATCAATTCAGCCGGTTTGTACACGAACGAATTTGTTCCTTCTAATCCGAATCAATGGAGAATTTACAACATCTCCTTATCTTCATTTGCATCGCAACAGAATTTACGGGTTAAATTTGAATACAAATCGGGAACCGGTGACAGAGCGAACCATGTTTACATCGACGGTATTAACATCGGCACTTCGCTAGGAATTACCAATTTCAATGAAGAAATAGGAATGTCGCTTTATCCTAATCCAGCCGGCGATATGGTTCAACTTTCGTTCGAAACAGCAAAATCTGAATCGGTTGCAATTAGTGTTTACAATATGCTTGGCAAACAAGTGTTGAAGCCGTTCAATACTCGGGTTTCTCCTGGTACTCAGCAATTTAATATCGATTTGGCTCAATTATCGTCCGGGTTGTATACTGTTGCGGTTGATATTGACGGTCGAAGAGCAATTAAAAAGTTCGTTAAAAAGTAATTTTGTTAGTTTGTTTTAACCCCGGAAATTCCGGGGTTTTTTTATCCTAATTAAATAGAAATGATTCGAGTTGTTTTTTGCCTTTTGGCTTGTCATCTTTCGCTTGGTTTGTTTTCTCAGGATTTGATTACGCTTCGAAGTGGAAAAACGCTCAAGGTCCAGATTCAGGAGGTAAATCAAAAAGAGATTGCTTACCGTAAAGCTGACAATGCCAATGGTCCGCTCTATAAAATTTATACGCGCGATGTTTTACGCATCGACTACGAAAGTGGAGCGGTCGACAATTTTGCCGAGTCTCAGGAAAAATCAACTTCATTTTTGAGTTCGCGCTCTTTGACAACGGCAGGCAGAAATATTTTATCGATTGATGCAATGGCCTTACTCTTCCAAAATATAGAATTGAGTTATGAGTATTTGACCGGTGATGATAAAAAACTGGGCGTTCGCGTTCCTGTTTCCGTTAACATGCAAGGCACATCAAACAATGGCAATATGTTGGGTAATACACGAAATGTGTTTTACAGCGGCTTGGATTTGAATTATTATCCTCTCGGTCAAAACACTTCTTCGTTCTTCGTAGGCCCATCGTTGCGCATTGGTTCAGCCTTAAATTACAACGAATATTTTGATCCACTTACCGGCGGATTTACCAATGAACGATTGGTTTCCCAGTATTTCTCCTTCTTATTGCGTTTTGGATACCTGTATACCCCTGTTG
>JBKCFX010000112.1:0-20850 GCA_046303595.1 Bacteroidia bacterium | reverse complement strand
CTGCCGAATATGGAATCAACGTGGGTTGGCAGTCGTGGACAGCAAGTTTTGGCGACATCGATAACGATGCAGATTTAGATTTACTGCTTACAAACCACGATTTCGAAAGTCAGATTTTCGAAAACGATGGTACAGGGCATTACACAGATATTACCGCTTCGACCGGATTCGACATTTCGGATATGACTCCAATTCAGTCGGGTTTTGAAGATTTAGACAACGATGGCTTTATCGATATTGTCATTACAGGATCAACACACCGCATATTCCACAACAACGGAAACAGCACGTTCACAGAGGTTACCGGATTATTCGACTCAAACGACATTGGAACATTTGCATTCGGCGATTTGAATCACGATGGCAAAATAGACCTTTACACTGCATACAATCAGATTTATACAACACCGACAAGCATAGATGATATTATTTGGTTGAACAAAACTGCGAACAACAATCATTTTTTAACTGTAGAACTACAGGGAACCATCAGTAATAAAACAGCAATTGGTGCACGTGCACGTATTTATGGCCCTTGGGGTGTTCAACTTCGCGAGGTACGCGCCGGAGAATCGTATGGAACGGTTAGTACTTCAAAATTGCATTTCGGTCTTGGGGAATTTACAAGCATCGATTCATTGGTTGTAGATTTTCCTTCCGGAATTCATCAATCGATTATCAATCCAGCCATTGATCAGTTTCTTACCGTAATTGAAAATACGTGTGTATCGCCTTCTTCGGTAGTAATAGTCGATGGTTCGGAGGTTATTTGTCCTGGATCTCAAGTATTGCTTACGGCTCCAGCAGGTTATACCTACCTTTGGTCTGATAATTCAACTGCACAAGCCTTAACTGTTACTGCAACAGGAGAATACAATGTTTTAATTTCTGAACCGGGTAATCCTTGTTCGGTTATTTCGCGCACCATTACAATTATTGAATCGCCCGATGAAACGCCAACTATCGAAGCTTTAGGTCAAACCGAATTCTGCAGTGGTGGTTCGGTTGAAATAAGCGGCCCTGCCGGCTTAAGTGGTTACCAGTGGAGCAATGGGGCTAATAGCCAAACAATTAGTGTATCTGAGGCAGGAAATTACACCTTAACTATTCAGGGTGCGTGTGCTGAATTTACTTCAGAGCCGGTTTCTGTTAGCGTACTTTCTCCGATTTCTCCGATTGTTGAAGATACAGCCATACCAAATCCGGGAACAATTACCCTTAGTGCTATTGGGGAAAATCTAACCTGGTATAGCGATGCTGCCGGAACAACAGTAGTTGGAACCGGAAACGATATTGAATCGCCATTCGTTAACGAGAATACGACATTCTATGTTTCTTCAGCCCTGATCACTGGTGGCGACGACTTCAATGCGGGCTTATTTGCTCATACCGGCACAAGTGTTTATAGCGGTTCGAATAATACAAACGCATCCTTGTTTTTCGATGTGTTTGAAAACTGTACATTAAAATCTGTAAAGGTAGATACCGATACTCCCGGAAATCGTACCATTGAGGTGAGGGATGCCAATGGCACGGTGCTTCAATCGGCAACGTTCACGTTGGTAGTAGGCGAACAAATTCTGAATTTGAATTTTGAACTTACGCCTGGTGTCGATTATTCATTGGGAACAAATGGTGCTACTAACCAAGCTTCATTAGGATTCGCTTCACCTCGTCTAAAACGCAATTATGCAGGAAATGGCGGAACACCGTATGCATATCCGTTTAACGCAGGCGAACTGCTTTCTATTACCAGTTCATCTGCAGGCGATTTATACTTCTTTTATTTCTACAACTGGGAAGTTGAGAGTGAACTGGTTGAATGCAATAGTGATTTAGTTCCTTTGAATGTGACAGTTGACGAACCTAGTTTAGTTTCAAGCCAAATACAGAATAACCTCTCGATTTATCCAAATCCTGCCTCTGAAACGGTAATGATTCAGGATGGCAATCCGGGAGTACTTTCGGTAATGGATGCCTCAGGACGCTTGGTGAAACAACTACAAATTCAGGGCAATGCGCAGGTTTCGGTAGCCGATTTGGATGCAGGTGTTTACTTGCTCCAACATGCTTCGAAAGTCGAAACAAAAATGGTGAAGCTGATTGTAGAATAGAAAGAATACTAAATGATACAGAGCGTCGGATGATGAAGATTATCCGGCGTTTTTGTTTGCATTAATTTGGGGATAGCATGGGCGAACTAATTTTTTGTCGTTTCATTTTTTTGCTAATTTTGCAGCCTAATTCGGGGGATTAGCTCATTTGGCTAGAGCGCTTGCCTGGCAGGCAAGAGGTGACCGGTTCGAATCCGGTATTCTCCACTAAAGAAATTAAGGCTTGCAGCAATGCAGCCTTTTTTTGTTTTCGGAATTGTAACACATTTGTAACACAAAACGCGAATTAGCCCCCTTCAGTTGTTCCGATTATTCTGAAGCTTCAACCGTCCTTATAATGACCAACGGCTCTATAAATTGGGCGGTGAGCCGACCGAGCAAAAATTTTTCTAAAAAAATCATTGCGATTTCATTTACAACAAATTACAGAATCGATTTTGGACAAATCCGGAATTTAATTCCAAATATGTCCAAAATATATCGTATGATTAAAGTTCATTCCAGGGTTTAACAAGAATACCATTGCTTCGGGTTTGCATCTGCTTCCCACCGTAAACAAGCAAACGCTGTTGAACGTTGGAATTGAGCTTTGTGAAATAATCGAGGCCCGCAAAAAAGTCGCTTGAGATGGTTTCTGCGGATTTTATTTCATAGATCTGCAAACGTCCGGCATCGTCGGCAAGAAGATCAATTTCGTTGCCTGTTTTGGCGCGCCAAAAATAAAGATTGTCCTCAGTGCCTTCGTTAAGTCGCGCCTTCAGTAATTCCATAATCATCAAATTTTCGAAAAGCGCACCTTTGGCATTATGCGTGGCAAGTTGTTCTGTAGTTTTTATGCCCAAAAGGGAACAGGCTAAACCCGTGTCGTAGAAATACAGTTTTGGCGATTTTATCACACGCTTGTTGAAGTTGCCGTAATAGGGTCTAAGCAGATAAACGATAAAGCTGCTTTGCAAAATACTAATCCACGATGCAACCGTTTTTTGGTCAATTCCGCAGTCGTTCGAAAGCGATGTTAGGTTGAGGATTTGTCCGGTACGACCGGCGCAAAGCCTTAATAATTTGGTGAACTGCGCTAAGTTGCCAATGTTTTTCAATTGCCGCACATCGCGCTCAACATAGGTGCTGATATAACCTGCATACCAGTCTTCGTGACTCAGTTTTTTGGTTAAAACTTCAGGGTAAGCGCCTTTGAGAATATGCCATTTGTATTCGGCTTTCAATTTTTTACCCGCACGCAACTCATGAAGCGAAAAGGGCAACAGCTGCAGATACGCTATGCGACCGGCCAATGTTTGTGTAATATTTTCTTGAAGCAAAAAATTATTTGAGCCAGTAAGGATAAACAACCCACGCTTTTTTGTTTCATCCAGAATCTGCTGCAGATAGGAAAATAAATGTGGTGCCCGCTGAATTTCATCCAGAATTGCCCCTTCCGGAAATTGTGCTAAAAAACCTCGCGGGTCGCTTGTAGCATATTCCAATACATCGGGATTCTCGAGCGAAACATAAGGCTTAGTCGGGAATGTCGTTTTGCAAAGCGTTGTCTTGCCGCTTTGCCGGGGACCCACTACGGCAATACTACGAAATGTTTTAGCTAACTTGATCAAACGTTTTTTTGCAATTCGCTGTATCATAATGCAAAAATAAAATATAATTAGACAAATCCGGAATCGAATTCCGGATTTGTCTAATTTAAATTTTGGTAACGATTCAAAATCTGCACAACCTGCTTTTAAATTGCAAATTTTATTACCTTCGCGCTCGGTTTAAAAATGCTCCATGGACAATCCGGTAAAAATATTTTCAGGCTCTGCTTCTCGCTATTTAGCTGAAAAAATTGCTGCCGGTTATGGGAAGGAGCTCGGTAAAATAAGTTTTATCCGTTTTAGCGACGGTGAATTTCAGACCGCATTTGAAGAAAGTGTTCGCGGCAGCGATTTGTTTATTATTCAAAGCACTTTCCCTCCCACCGAAAACCTGTTTGAGCTTTTGCTTATGATTGATGCAGCAAAACGTGCATCGGCCCGTCAAATCATTGCGGTAATCCCGTACATGGGATTTGCGCGCCAAGACCGTAAAGACCAACCTCGGGTGGCCATCGGTGCAAAGCTTGTTGCCGACTTATTGGCAACGGCCGGTGCAACACGCATTATGACAATGGATTTGCACGCCGATCAGATTCAGGGATTCTTCAATGTGCCGGTTGATCATTTGTATTCCTCATCTATTTTTATCCCATATATTCAAAGTCTGAATCTGCCCGATTTAATAATGGCAGCACCCGATATGGGTGGTTCTAAACGGGCTAATTCTTATGCGAAATACCTGGGAGTGAATATGGCCATATGTTACAAAGAGCGAAAAATTCACAATCAGGTGGCTCGCATGGCGCTTATCGGTGATGTGAAAGATAAAGACATTGTTTTAATCGACGATATTATCGACACAGCAGGTACCATTACCATGGCAGCCGATATGATGATGGATCGCGGTGCACGTTCTGTACGTGCATTCTGCACACATCCTGTTTTATCGGGTGCGGCTTACGAAAAGATTGAAAATTCCGCCATCACCGAACTCGTTGTAACCGATACCATTCCGCTGAGAAAAGAATCTCCAAAAATTAAAGTAATCTCGGTGGCCGATTTGTTCGCCGATGTAGTTAGCCGCGTGCACAACTACGAAAGCATCAGCTCCACCTTTATTTGTTGAAACATAACTAAAACCATATAACCATGAAATCAATCTTTATGAGCGGTTCTCCTCGCGAGAACGTAGGGAAAAAAGATGCTAAAGCACTCCGCACCAAAGGACTTGTTCCTTGTGTGCTATACGGAGGCGCTGAGCAAATCCACTTTTCGGCCGACGAAAAGGCATTCAAACCTTTAATTTTTACGCCCGACGCGCATACCGTTGAGCTTGAAATTGCAGGCAAGAAGTACAACGCAATCCTTCAGGATGTGCAGTACCATGCCATCAACGATCGCTTAATGCACGTAGACTTTCTGCACGTTGATGCATCAAAGCCTGTTGTAATTGCCATCCCTGTTGCTGTTCACGGAATTGCTCCCGGGGTTCGCGAAGGGGGTAAATTGCTCGTTAAATTGCGTAAGATGAAAGTGCGTGCTTTATTGAACAACCTCCCCGATAAAATCAACATCGACATTTCTCACCTCGAAATCGGTCAGTCGGTGAAAGTGGAACACCTTCAGGCACAAAACCCTGAACTTGTATTCCTCGATGCGCCAAACGTTGCCGTGGTATCGGTTTCTGCTACACGTGCTTCACGTCAGGCTGCCGAAGACGCGAAGAAGTAATTTCTATGATTTTTTTGAGCCGGGAGCAAATTGTTCCCGGCTTTTTTATTGCTCATAACTCAACTATCTTGCAGAGATGAAATACCTGATTTGCGGATTGGGAAATCCCGGAACGGAATACGAACACACACGACACAACATCGGCTTTTCGGTGCTCGATGCCTTGGCGCATACGAACCAGACTGATTTTGAATCGGTGCGCTACGGTTGGATGAGCAATTTTAGGTTGAAAGGACGAAACATCATCCTGCTCAAACCCAACACCTATATGAACCTCAGCGGAAAGGCTATTCAATACTGGATGCAGGCCGAAAAAATTCCGCTCGAAAATATTTTAGTCGTAACCGATGATCTGGCACTTCCTTTCGGAACCTTGCGCATGCGCGCCAAAGGAAGCGACGGTGGGCATAACGGACTAAAAAGCATACAGGAATGCCTTGGCACAAATAACTACGCCCGCTTGCGTTTCGGTATAGGCAGCGAATTTGCCAAAGGGCATCAGGTAAATTATGTGCTCAACAAATGGAACGCCGATGAAGATTTAGCACTGCCTGAGCGCCTTAACCAATGCTGCGAATTCATCAAGAGTTTTGCAACAATTGGAGCAACACTAACCATGAGTCAGTTTAACAACAAATAAATTCACAAACCATAACACATGAAAAAGCTTTTAATCTCACTTGCCTTTATCGGCAGCATTTTTACAGCAGTTCAAGCCCAAACAAAAACGAATAAGAAAGAATCGGCTTACCAATTTACCACCGTTAAAGAAATTGGAAACACCGAAGTTAAAAACCAGGGAAGCACCGGTACCTGCTGGAGTTTCTCTACTTTATCGTTCCTCGAATCGGAACTGGAGCGTATGGGAAAAGGCAAGATGAATCTTTCGGAGATGTACATTGCACGGCGCGCCTATACCTTAAAAGCCGAACGTTTTGTGCGTATGATGGGCAAAACCAATTTTGGGCAAGGTGGCGCTTTTCACGATGTGATGAACGTAATAAAAGATTACGGCTTAATGCCCGATGCGGCTTACAGTGGATTCATATACGGACAGGCGAAACACAACCATTCGGAGCTCGAAGAGATTCTAATCGGAATGCTGAATACCTTGGTAAAACTACCTGAAGGGAAATTAAGTCCGGCCTGGAAGCAGGCATTTGAAGGCATTCTGGACGCTTATCTGGGTAAACTGCCCGAGAAAGTTGACTATAATGGGAAAAGCATCAGCCCAATGGAGTTCCGCAACCAGCTCGGAATTAATCCTGCCGATTATGTCGAGATTTCATCGTTTACGCATCATCCTTTTTACGAGCAATTTGTGCTCGAAGTACCTGACAATTGGGCCTGGAATAAAGTGTACAATGTGCCGCTCGACGAAATGGAGCAAATCATGGAAAATGCCGTTACGAATAATTATTCTATTGCCTGGGCGGCCGATGTAAGCGAACCTTATTTCTCGCACAAAAACGGATTGGCCATTGTGCCCGAAAAAGAAATGGAAGCCATGAGTAAGGAAGAAAAAGAAAGTCTTTTTACGCAGCTTATTCCGCAGCGCATTGTAACGCAGGAAATGCGTCAGAAAGCCTTCGATAATTTGAGCACGCAAGACGACCACGGCATGCACATCACCGGATTGGTAAAAGACCAGAACGGGCAGAAATTCTATATTGTGAAGAATTCTTGGGGGACCGAAAACAATGAGTGTGGTGGTTATTTGTACTGTTCGGCGCAATACATCCGCTACAAAACCACCTGTATTCTAGTGCATAAAAATGCGATTCCGGCGGCAATTGCAACAAAACTGAAATTGAAGTAAAAGAAGTTTACGGCGATGGATTTTCGTGCCTTTTTTGCCATTATAAATCGTAACAGGAAGCAAACGAGCGAATCAGAATCGGGCATGTTGGTTCGTTCCTTTGCCTACAAGCGGAGCTATCGTAAATGGATTTCTCAGAATCAGCATGTAGAATTGCTAAAAAACATATACACTGCCTTTACATTAAACAAGGCCGGTATTCATGGTGATTTGCCGCTGCATTACTTCCCCTTGAAAAATGGTGATCAAGTACTTATTCACCAGCTCGATTTTTTGGGGAGATCGACATTTTCGTTTTTGAGCGATTATTTCCGCGAGCGGTTGATGCGTTTGGGGTATAAACTTTATTTAAGTGATTTTCAGCAGTTAATACACCAAAGTCGAATTTCGCGGATCGAAAGGCACATTCTCCACCCGCGATCTGATATTTCACCTTATGAAAACACCTCAACAGGTTTATATGGGCTTATTGAATTAACGGTGCAATATTCAGATGACAAACCCTTGTATCTTAGTATTCGTACCGAAGTATTACGCAACAACGATTCACAGCCTTTTCCATTTGATGAATTGGCAGAATTGCTATTTATTTAGCCTTGTTGATAAATTAAGAAAGCTAACGGTTTCTGCTAAAAGATAAATTGTAAATTCGTTATAATAAAGATTTTCGATTATGCTGCAACCGGAGCAAGAACTTAAATTAAAGCGACTTTCTGCAATTCTTCAGCAATTTGAGAATGAAACCGATTCTGATTTTTCAGGTTCTGTTTCCTTGGCAGAGGACACTTCATTTTTAGGGCAAGATGAGCGGAACGAATTAGAACGACTTTCAGAGTTGCGTCGCGCTGCCTTGTCAAAAGTTGCAGGAAGCGCACTCCAAAAAATGGATCAATCGGGCGAAATAAACCTTTCGTTTGAATAGCCTTTGTGGCTTATATGCAATTACTCATACGATTTATTGCAGGGTTTATATTCTTTTTTCACCTAGAGGTATCTGCTCAAGGCAAATCAGATTCTTTGGTGATTCGAAAAATATTTGATGAAGCACTTACGAATAGTCGGTGCTACGATGATTTAAGAACATTGTGTAAGAGCATTCCGCCACGATTGTCCGGATCTGTTGGTGCAGCCATGGCTGTTGAATTTACACGATCAATTTTTGTAGATGAAAAATTTGATCGGGTTTTTCTTCAGCAAATGATGGTTCCAAACTGGAAACGTGGCGATGTATGTTGGGCGAATGCCCGAATTGGGAAAGTAAAAAAAGATTTGCGCGTATGCGCTTTGGGTGGAAGTGTTGGGGGCAATGTTACGGGTGAAGTGATTATGGTAAACAGTTTAGAGAAGCTCGACTCCATGGGTAGAAAAGCGGTTGAAAATAAAATTGTGTTTTTCAATCGTCCTATGGAGCCAAGGCATATTCACACCTTTGAGGCGTATGGTGGTTGTGTTGATCAGCGCTGGGCAGGGCCTTCAAAGGCGGCTAAATATGGTGCAGTTGCCACCTTGGTTCGTAGCATGAATCTTCGGGAAGATGAATTTCCGCATACCGGAAGTATGAGCTATGATTCAGCATACCCAAAAATACCTGCATTGGCGTTGAGTACGAAGGATGCCACGTGGTTAACGAATGAAATTGCTGAAGGGAAGAGACTGGAAATAAGTTTACGTGCAAACTGCATTACAATGCCCGACACCATTTCGCACAATGTTGTCGGAGAGTTAATCGGTGGTGAATTTCCAAATGAGTTTATCGTTTGCGGAGGCCATCTTGACGCATGGGATAATGGCGAGGGTGCACATGATGATGGTGCAGGTTGCATGCAAAGTATAGAGGCCTTAAGAATACTGAAAAATATTGGCTATAAACCTCGCCATACGCTTCGGGCTATAATGTTTATGAATGAAGAAAATGGCGCACGAGGAGCAAAAAAGTATGCCGAATGGGCTGATTCATTAAACGAAAAGCATCGGTTTGCGATCGAGTCAGACAGAGGGGGGTTTAGTCCAAGAGGGTTTGCCATCGATAGTGATGACACTACTATGGTTCGAAAAATTTCCCGTTTCCGTACCTTGTTGGAGCCTTATGGTTTACATGATTTTAAGCGTGGGGGCGGAGGTGTCGATATTGGTCCGCTTAAAAAGCAAGGTGCATTGTGTATTGGTTTAGTACCCGATTCTCAACGGTATTTCGATCACCATCATGCTGCCTATGACACGTTTGAACACGTTAATAAGCGAGAATTGGAATTGGGCGCCGCTGCAATGGCCGCGCTGATTTATTTATTGGATCAGGAGAAGTAAAGTCGTGAATATCATGCGTTGAAAACTGCCCTGAATGCCTCCTCGATTTTTTTTACCGGTACCACGCGAATCCCAAACTTACTTGTTTGGACACCTTTTAGATTGTAATCAGAAACCACAATTTGGTTGAAGCCCATTTTCGATGCTTCAGTAATGCGTTGCTCAATACGGCTAACCGGTCTGATTTCTCCGCTCAGACCAACTTCGGCCGAAAAGCATGTTTTGGAAGGAATCGGCATGTCGAGATCGGATGACAGAATTGCGCAAATAACACCCAAATCTACGGCAGGATCTTCGGTGCGAATGCCGCCGGTGATGTTCAGGAAAACATCCTTCTGCCCGAGTTTAAATCCGCAACGTTTCTCGATAACCGCCAGCAGCATATTCAACCTGCGTAAGTCGAACCCGGTACCGGAGCGCTGAGGTGTTCCGTAAACAGCGGTGCTAACCAGTGCCTGCGACTCGATAAGCATGGGGCGGGCGCCTTCCATCGTAGCCGAAATGGCAATGCCCGAAAATGGCTCTTCCATATGCGAAAGCAGTACCTGGGAAGGATTGTTTACCTCGCGCAAGCCCTCTCCAACCATTTCGTAAATGCCAAGTTCTGCGGTTGATCCGAATCGATTTTTTACCGACCGCACAATGCGGTACAAATGATTGCGGTCGCCTTCGAATTGAAGCACCACATCGACCATGTGCTCTAAAATCTTAGGGCCTGCAATTTGTCCGTCTTTGGTGATATGCCCGATGAGCAAAACCGGAGTATTGGATTCTTTAGCAAAGCGCAACAGTTCTGCTGTGCATTCGCGAATTTGGGAAACACTGCCCGGCGAAGATTCGATGCTATCGGTTTGCAGCGTTTGTATAGAATCGACCACCAAAAGTTGAGGCTGTACATCGTTGATGTGCTGAAAAATGCGTTGCATCTGCGTTTCGGCGAGCACAAAACAGGCCTCGTTTCGGATTCCGATTCGGCCGGCACGCATGCGGATTTGCTGCTCACTTTCCTCGCCCGAAACATAAAGCACTTTAAATTTTGCACTTCGAATGGCGATTTGCAACATGAGTGTTGATTTCCCAATTCCAGGCTCTCCGCCCAGCAAAATTAGTGAACCCGGAACCAAGCCTCCGCATAAGATTCTGTTCAGTTCCTGATCGCCTGTATCGAGTCGGGTGTGCTCCAACTGCTCGATTTCGGTAATGCGTTGAGGTTTTGGCGCTCTAACTTTTTCGCTGTTAACCCATGAAGATGTTTTCGATTTTTTTTGCAGCACTTCTTCGGTGAACGAATTCCAAGAACCACAACTAGGACATTTACCCAACCATTTTGGGGACTGAAATCCACAGCTTTGACAATAAAAGCTGGTTTTTAAAGCCGCCATAAGAAAATTAGAAGTCTGTTACACGCACAAATTCGACAAGAACCTGACCGGCTGGTTGATTTTGTTCGTTAAACACTTTAAGTACCATACGGAGCACATCGTTTTTGAAATAAACGATTTCCCATTCACCGTTAAATCCAACATCGAATTTAGAAATACTCAAACGATTTTTTTTATTCAACCCCCATCTGCCAACAGACCTAAGTTCCTGTTCCAATTCGGTAATTTGATAACGAATAACATCATTATCGCCGGTAAATTCCCAATAAATTTTGGGATATTCTTCAGGAAGCTTATCCATTTGTGTGCGCTCCCAAACACCAATAATCTTAGACTCTTGGTTGTTTGAGCATGAGCTTAGACCAAGTGCGGTAAGAAAAAGCAGGATGATTAAACGATTCACGTATGGATTTTTTCGCAAAGCAAACGTAACGAAAAAATCGAATCGTACAAAAAGAAATTATGCCTTAATTTTTTCGATTAGCGAAGTGGTCGAATATCCTTCAAAAAATGGAATGGTTACAACACGTCCACCACGGGCAGTAGTTTCTGTGTAACCAACAATTGATTCAACAACATAATCGCCACCCTTGACAAGAATTTCGGGCTTTAATAATTCGATGAGGTTTGCCGGGGTGTCTTCATCGAATACTACTACTAGATTGGTAAACGACAAACTTGCAAGGGCGAAAGCGCGATCATCTTCCTTATTTAGCGGTCGTTCTTGGCCTTTAAGCCGTTTTACAGAGGCATCGCTGTTTAAGCCGATGATAAGATGCGTTCCCAAATCGGCAGCTTTAGCAAGGTATTCGAGATGACCACGGTGCAGGATATCAAAGCAACCGTTCGTAAAAACGATTGATGCATTTGCATTGGAGCGCCAGTGTTCAACACGTTTAGCGGCATCGGGCGGCATCAGAATTTTAGCTGCTATTTGGTCTGTAAAACTCATATTTCGTAGCGTTTACGTCTGAATGCATAAAATAAAACCAACGCTACAATTCCGGTACACATGGTTAACACAAATTGACCGGTATGTACAATGGTTGCAAAAACAAGCCCGGGGCGTAATTCGCTTCCGGTTATTGGGTTAATGGAAGGAACAATTGCATAAATCATCAATGCCTTTTCTACAAGATAATGGAAAGCGCCAAATCCACCCTGAACGGGGGCGGTCATTCCCAAGCCACCCACAACCATCAAAAACAATCCATCGAATGCTTTAAGCAATTTAGTTGGACCGTATGAAAATACGCAAACCCAAGTCATTAAAAAGTAATTGACCCAAATAAACAGGGTGTGAAAAATAAACCATCCCTGATTTTTCATGCGAAGGATTGAACTCAGGCCATCGCCAAGGCCCAATAAAAATTGCTTAATACGCTCAAAAAGCGGTAAGGCCAGTAAGCGCTTGCGGAAAATCAAAAACAAAGCGCTAAGCACAATCAAAACAGGTGCAACTACAAGAAGTAATAGCGAACCTGATTTGCCCGCATTCGATTTGTCTGAATTCAGTTTGAAAACATCGTTGATGAAAAAATCTCCAAACAATTCCCAACGTGCAGCCAGTACTATGATGATTAGCGAGATAAGCATAAATAAATCAATCAACCGTTCTAAAATAACGGTGCCGAAGGCTTTATTTACCGGAACATCGTCGCTTTGGTTGAGGATGGTGCATCGCACAACTTCCCCCATCCTTGGCAAGGCAATATTTGCAAAATATCCAATCGCAACTCCATAAAAACAATGCATAAAATTGGGTTTATACCCAAGTGGTTCAAGAAGCATGCGCCAGCGCCAGGCTCGCGAAAGCATAGCAATTAGGCCACAAAAGAGCGAAATTCCCACCCAGCCTAATTCGGCCTGTTTAATTTCGTTCCACATCCACACAAAATCTACATCCCTGAAAACCATGTAGATCATCCATAAACCCAGAGCCAAAAAGACATAATTTCTGATTTTGGGCCAAATCTTTTTTAACATAGCCTTTTAGCGTAAGGAATTTGATTCGAAGTCGGGAAAGATAATCCAGGGCTGAAAACGTTTGGCCTCTTCGAATTCTATTCGCGCATAGGAAACAACAATAACTATGTCGCCCACGCTTACTTTTCTGGCTGCCGGTCCATTGAGGCAAATCACACCACTGTTGCGTTTGCCTTTGATGATATACGTTTCGAGACGTTCGCCATTGTTTACATTCAACACTTGCACTTTCTCGTTCTCAATCATGTTCGCAGCTTCCATCAGAGCCTCGTCAATGGTAATGCTTCCGATGTAATTCAAATCGGCCTCGGTAACGCGAACGCGATGAATCTTGGATTTTAAAACTTCTATCGTCATAAAACTTCGGCAAATCTAATTCAATTCGCAGGAATGCATCAAAAAAAATCAATTTAGACGTAAATTATCGATGAGCCGAACTTTGCCAAGTCGCACGGCCGCAAGGGCTATGGCAGGCTTGTCGGTGTAGCCCGATAGAAGTTCAAGTGTTCGTGCATCGACAATTGCTACATACTCAAGTGATAGCGGGAAAGCATTCAACTTGCTTTTGGCCTGATTTAGGATCTGTTCCGTTGACGTGTTATTCCAATTTTCCTTTATCTCTGCAAGTGTGGCATAAATGATAGCAGCATGCTCTCGCTCCGATTTACTTAAAAGCATGTTTCGTGAACTCATAGCTAGTCCATTCGCTTCGCGCTGCGTGGGGCAACCGATTATTTCGATTGTCGGGAAAGATGTTTGGGCTAACAGCGTAACGATTGCTAATTGCTGAAAATCCTTTTCTCCCATGAAAACAAAATCAGGTTCAACCAATCTGAAAAGCTTGTCGACTATGGTAACCACTCCCTGAAAATGCCCGGGCCGATGAGCGCCCTCATACCGATTATCAAGCCCTTTGAAATCGAATGGCAAAATATCCACATTGTTGCCATACATCTGGGTTGTATCTGGAATAAAAACCGCATCGGCTTTATGAATTTTAAGCAAGTGTAAATCCTGCTCTTCGGTTCGCGGATATCGCGTAAAATCGTTTTTGTCGTTGAATTGTGTGGGATTTACGAAAATACTTGCTACGGATATGTCGGCTTTATTTTTTGATGCTTCGATTAATGAAAGATGTCCTTGATGCAGTGCCCCCATGGTGGGTACGAACCCGATTGTTTGCCCCTGTTTTTTAATTGCCCCAATAAATTCGCTTAACTCCTCTTTCGTTCGAAAAATCTGCATTCGTGAAATAAAAACATTAAAATATAACGTGCGCTTAATGCGTCGTTTAGATTTATGGTTGCACAAAGCTACTCTTTCATTCTTGAAAATGTCGAAAAATTTTTCTTACTTTTGTGGACTTTTTCAAACTGCATGGTCTACACAGCCGAAATAATATTTTTCACGGCAATTTGCTTAAGCGAAACCAGCAGTAAACCCACAACCTCTTATTTACCCAGTTTATGAAAAAAACAAGAGTTCTCTTTGTTTCCCAAGAGATTTTCCCTTATCTGCCTGAGTCGTTCATGGCAAAACTGCTCGCGAACTACCACAGGCCATTCAGGAGAAAGGTCGGGAAATAAGAACCTTCATGCCGCGCTACGGCAATATCAACGAACGACGCAATCAATTGCATGAGGTAATTCGCCTCTCGGGCATGAACCTCATCATCGACGATAACGATCAGCCACTGATTATCAAGGTTGCATCCATTCAGTCTGCACGGATGCAGGTTTATTTTATCGACAACGAAGAGTACTTCCAGCGCAAAATGGTTGTTACCGATAAAAACAACCAATATTTTGAAGACAATGATGAACGCATGTTGTTTTTCTGTAAAGGTGTTATCGAAACTGTGAAAAAGTTAGGCTGGTCGCCCGATTTGATTCATTGCCACGGCTGGATGGCCGCCATGATACCGGTACTTATTAAAGTGAAATACAAAGATGATCCGTTGTTCGCTGAAAGTAAAGTGGTTGTTTCGCTTTATGATGATGGGTTTAGTCCGGCGATGGATAAACGTTTAGCCGAAAAGCTGGTAATGGATGGTATTTCATTAGACCATCTGGATTTAATTCAAACTCCTGATCACTCAAGTATTATGAAGTTCGCCATCTCATTTGCGGATGGAGTTGTTGAAACAGAAAGCGGAGTAAAGCAGGAGTTAATTGATTTTGCAGTAGCATCAGGCAAACCGTTTTTGGGCGTTCAGTCGGATGCTTCTAGCTTGGCTGATGCCTGTTCTGAATTTTACGACGAGGTTTTATTGGGGGAGCAGGTGGCCGAGCTGGCTGAATAACAGCATTGAAACGAACTGATTTTAAATCCACTTTCAAGGGAGGGCATGCATCAATGTGTTTGCCCTTCTTTGCGTATTTGTGTTTATTGTTTGTTTCGTGCAAAGAACCCAAGCTCGGCAGCGATTTATTGCCCGAAGGCGATAATACACAGCTTCTTCGCGAAAGCAATTTGTTGTTAGAAATTTCAACAGAACGCGAAGACTCGGTGCGCAGTGATGAACTTTCGTTAAATCTAATTGGGGCGTTCAATGATCCTATTCTTGGGAAAATTCGTGCCTCCACATATTGCCAGTTACGGCCAGCCGTGAGCAACATCGATTTTGGAACCGGTGCAACAGCCGATTCGATTGTTTTGGTTTTTCCATACAAGAGCTATTATGGCTCTGTTTCAAAATTAACTGGACTCCAACAATTTAGTGTGTACCGTATTCGTGAACCTTTTTGGAAAGATTCAATTTACTACAGTAACGATACCTTAGTTCGCGATGTATCTCCCTTAGGGCAATCAGGTTTTATAGCACCGGCATTGCTTGATAGCATTATAGTTGGAGGGAAGAAAGAGGCACCACATCTGCGTATCCCAATTAATGCTGAGCTCGCACAGGAGTTTCTTTCCAACCAATCTTCACTTGCAAATGCCGAGGTGTTTACTGAGTTTTTCAATGGAATATACGTATCCGCTGAAACCTATTTGCCAACAGGTAATCAAGGTGCAATTCTTGATTTCAATTTAATAGGTGGGGCGCGGATTGATTTGTTTTACCACAACGACAGTAACGATTCGCTGAAAACATCTTTCATTGTGAACGAAAGTTCGGCGCGTTTTTCACGCTTCAATCACGCATATTCCAATCAAGTTCTTCAGGCGCTAAACAACACCGAAATTGGAAAGCAACAAATTTTTCTGCACAATATGGCCGGCCTTCGCGGAAAAATTCGAATTCCAGAATTGCTGCAATGGAAAAATACCCGAAACATCTTGGTGCATCAGGCGAGACTTACGATTACACTCGATGAATCTATGCAAGGAGAATTCGCTTCCAATCCGCTTTTGAATATCGTATTGAAGGATGCGACCGGAACGCTTATTCTGACTCCCGATTTATTAGTTGGAAATACAACTTACAGCGGAGGGGAATACAATTCCAGCGCGAAAACGTACACTTTTAATCTTGCGCGTTACCTACAATCTAGGCTAAATGGTCTAATTGAAGACGAGTATTTTTATATTCAGCCTACAGGTAGCGGAATTTCTGCGTATCGAACTTTCTTGCTGGGGAATGAAAATCCACTTGGACCAGTTAAATTTGAACTTCTCTACCAGGTTGTACCTGACAATTAAAATATCTCCTTCTGTGCGGAATCGTAGCATACCTTGGAAAAAAAGAAGCCTATCCAATCTTGATTAAAGGGCTTCATCGCCTCGAATACCGCGGCTATGACAGCGCCGGTATCGCATTGTTGAATAAAAATGAAGGCATCAGGCTATATAAATGCAAAGGCAAGGTGTCGGATTTGGAGCAATTTGCCGGCGGTAAAGATATTTCCGGAACTCTTGGTGTAGGCCACACACGTTGGGCCACACACGGTGTTCCCGATGATAAAAATGCCCATCCACACTTCTCCGAAAGCGGGAATATGGTAATCATCCACAATGGTATTATTGAGAATTATGCTTCGCTAAAAAAGGAATTGCAAAATCGCGGACACGTTTTTAAAAGCGATACCGATACCGAGGTTTTGGTTTACCTTATTGAAAATATTCAGAAAAACGAAGGCGTTGATTTGTTCACTGCCGTGATGACTGCCCTCAATCAGGTAATTGGCGCATATGCAATTGTTATACTTTCCAAAGACAATCCCGATTTGATGATTGGCGCAAAAAAGGGCAGTCCACTTGTGGTTGGAGTAGGGCAGGATCATGAATTTTTTATTGCTTCAGATGCAACGCCAATTATCGAATACACGCGCAACGTTGTGTATCTGAACGACGAAGAAATTGTATTGCTTGAGCGTGGCAAGGACATTAAAATCAAGACCATCAAGAATCAGGATAAAACGCCGTATGTTCAGGAACTCGAAATGCAGCTCGAAACCATTGAAAAAGGTGGATTCGATCATTTCATGCTCAAGGAAATTCACGAGCAACCGCGCAGTATCCGCGATAACATGCGCGGTCGTTTGAACATCGATTTACGCGAAGTTACGCTTGGTGGAATTATCGATTACCAAAGCAAAATTCTTAATGCAAACCGAATCATTATTGTAGCATGCGGTACATCTTGGCATGCAGGTTTGGTTGGCGAATATTTGATAGAAGATTTGGCACGTATTCCGGTGGAGGTTGAATACGCATCCGAATTCCGCTATCGTAACCCAATTATTACAGAGAAAGATTTGGTTATCGCCATTTCGCAATCGGGCGAAACCGCCGATACACTAGCGGCTATTGAACTTGCAAAATCGAAAGGAGCGACCATTTTTGGAATCTGCAATGTTGTAGGGAGTTCGATTGCACGCGCAACTCACGCAGGTTCTTACACGCATGCGGGACCTGAAATTGGTGTTGCATCAACCAAGGCATTTACTGCACAGTTAACCGTTCTTACGTTAATGGCACTCGTTTTTGCACATAAAAAAGGAACCATTTCAGAACGCAAATACCAGCAATTGCTGTTTGGATTGGACGCAATTCCATCGCTCATTGAGCGTATGCTAAAAACCGATGAGCAGGTGCGTTACATCAGCAGTATCTACAAGGATGCGAATAATTTCTTATACCTCGGACGCAGTTACAATTTCCCGATTGCGCTTGAAGGTGCACTTAAACTGAAAGAAATCTCATATATCCACGCCGAAGGTTATCCGGCCGCCGAAATGAAACACGGCCCAATCGCTCTAATTGACGAAAACATGCCGGTTGTAGTAATTGCTCCAAACAAAGGGGCTTACGAAAAGATTTTAAGCAATGTGCAGGAAGTTAAAGCACGCGGAGGAAAGATCATTGCTATTGTAACCGAAGGTGATAAGGATGTGGCTGAATTAGCAGATCATGTGATTGAGATTCCAGAAACAGAGGAGGAACTCACGCCATTAATTTCTGTAATTCCACTTCAGTTGCTTGCCTACCATATTGCAATTATGCGTGGGTGCAATGTAGATCAGCCGAGAAATCTTGCGAAATCTGTAACGGTCGAATAACTTGTCTTCTTGATACTAAAAAAGGCTGCTCTATTCGGGCAGCCTTTTCTTTTTAAGCGATATGGCGAAATTACACCGTCATAATTTCTTTCTCTTTTATTTCCAGATGCTTATCTGCTTTTAGAATATAGGCATCGGTTAATTGCTGGATTCGTGTTTCGGCATCTTTCGCACTGTCTTCGGGCAAGCCGTCTTTTTGTAATTTTTTAATCGCTTCGTTCGCATCACGGCGAATGTTGCGGATACTTACTTTACAATTCTCCGCTTCAGACTTCGATTGTTTCACCAGCGAAATACGGCGTTCTTCGGTAAGCGGCGGAATATTAATGCGAATCATTTGTCCATCGTTCATCGGCGTTAAACCGATGTTCGATCCGAAAATCGCTTTTTCAATTACGCCGAGCATCTGCTTTTCCCAAGGTTGAATTGCCAAAGTACGTGCATCGGGCGTATTGATGTTGGCAATCTGATTCAAGGGTGTATTGTTGCCGTAATAGTCTACATATATGCCATCGAGCATTTGTGCACTGGCCTTGCCAGCACGAATTTTAGCCAATTCTGCTTCGAGGTGCGAAATCGCTTTGTCCATTAAAGCGGTCGAAGCATCCAGTTGAGGTTTTACCAATTCATTCATAATCGTTTCAATCTTTTTTCGATGCAAATAAAATCAAAATTTGAATTGCGCTCAATGCGCAATCAGAACTTTACAAGAGTTCCGAGGTGTTCGCCATTCAGCAAGCGCTTTAAATTCCCCTGCTTGTTCATGTCGAAGACAATGATGGGTAATTTATTGTCGTTGCACAACGTAAAGGCCGTCATGTCCATGACGTTGAGATTTTTCTCGTACACTTCGCTGAATGTAATGGTATCGTATCGTTGAGCAGCCGGGTCTTTCTCCGGATCGGCTGTATATATTCCATCCACACGCGTTCCTTTCAAAATAACATCGGCTTCGATTTCAATCGCACGCAAGGTAGCCGCCGTATCGGTCGTGAAATATGGATTTCCGGTGCCTGCTCCAAAAATTACGACACGTCCTTTTTCGAGATGACGCACTGCTTTGCGGCGGATGAATGGTTCACAGATTTGTTCCATCTGAATCGCGCTTTGTAGCCGTGTTTGCACCCCTATCGACTCGAGTGCACTCTGAAGTGCCATGGAGTTAATCATTGTTGCCAGCATGCCCATGTAATCGCCTTGTACGCGATCAATCTTGCCTCCTTCCGCAGCCTGAATGCCTCTGAAAATATTGCCGCCACCAATTACGATGGCTACTTCAACGCCTGCTTCGGCAACTTCTTTTATTTCCTGCGCATAGGTTCCAATACGTTCAGGATCGATGCCAAAGTTTTTCGAACCCATCAAGGATTCGCCGCTAAGTTTCAGAAGGATTCTTTTGTATCTCATGTTTCGAATTAGGCATTAAAAGGTAAAAAAAAAGAGAGCCAAATGACTCTCTTTCAAATTTTAGTTTCCGATGGCGATTCGCTTAAACGCGGTGGCCATGAGTTCCTTATCGGTTGACTGTATATATTGACGTACCGTAAGTTTATTGTCTTTAATGAACTCCTGATTGAGGAGTGTGCTGTCTTTGTAGAACTTATTGAGTTTGCCTTGTGCAATTTTCTCAACCATTTCTTCCGGTTTACCTTCAGCACGGATTTGCTCACGAGCAATTTCTAATTCGCGCTCGAGCGTGCGGGTATCAACATCGTCTTTATCTAATGCAACCGGAGCCATCGCAGCTGCCTGCATTGCAACATCTTTCGCGATGGTAGCAATTTCGGGAGCGTTGTTTTTGTTGAAGGCTACAATTGTTGCTAAACGATTACCGGGGTGGTTGTAGGCTACTACAAGTGAACCGGTAACTTGCAAATACTGCAATTCCATTTTCTCACCAATTTTACCGATAAGGTCGGTAATGCGATCGCGAATAGCAAGACCATCGATTAGCGTATCGAGAAGTGCATCGAGATCTGCAGCACCACCATTTACAGCAACATCAGTAACAGATGTTGTGAAATCAATGAATTCCTGGTTCTTTGCAACGAAATCGGTTTCGCAATTCAGTGCAACAAGCACACCGCGTGTTCCGTCGGCAGTAACTTTTGCAATTACAACGCCTTCATTGGCTTCGCGGTCGGCGCGGTTTCCGGCAACTTTTTGTCCTTTTTTACGCAAAAAGTCGATTGCCGCTTCGAAATCTCCATTCGCTTCGGTAAGCGCTTTTTTACAATCCATCATACCGGCACCGGTAATCTGACGGAGTTTATTTACATCTGAAGCAGTAATTGCTACGGTTGACATATTCTTAAAGTATTGAAATGATGATTATTCTTTTCCGGCTTCTTCTGCAGAAACTTCTTCTGAAGCTTTACCTTCCTCGTCGTTTTTATCTTTCTCGTTCTTGCGCTCTGAAAG